>NZ_JAGKRK010000095.1:0-67479 GCF_017939325.1 Aeromonas sp. MaB10011B
TGTTCAGAGTGGTGGGTCGTGTAGGGTTCGAACCTACGACCAATTGATTAAGAGTCAACTGCTCTACCGACTGAGCTAACGACCCACATCCTGAACCTTTCACCAACCGCATGTGGCGGCCAGCATTACAACATGGTGGTCGTTACTGGGCTCGAACCAGTGACCCCCTCCTTGTAAGGGAGGTGCTCTCCCAGCTGAGCTAAACGACCTGGGAATATTGTCTTCACCTGCTGTGAAGAAATGGTGGGTCGTGCTGGATTCGAACCAGCGACCAATTGATTAAAAGTCAACTGCTCTACCGACTGAGCTAACGACCCTCACCACGACCAGTGCCGACTGCATTACTGCTCCGGCTCTGACGGCGGCCTATATTACGGATTTATCATCCTGGCGCAATAGAAAAATCTTAAATTAAATCTGATTGTTCACTGCGCATACAAAGCAGAGAGTTCTTTACAAGAGTGTTACGAAAACAGTGACATGCAGCAATGTCACAGCTTGGCCAGACTCTGTTTGGCCAGCTGGGCCGGCGAGGTGTTGGGGTAACCCTTGATCACCTGCTCATAGAAGGCCTTGGCCTCTGCTTTTTTACCGTCAAGCTGGGCGAGCATGCCGAGTTTCAGCAGGGCATCGGCCCGCTTGGGTGACTTGCTGTATTTGTTCGCCACCGTGGAGAACTGGCTCGCGGCCCCCGCCCTGTCACCCTTGTTGAACATCAGCTGGCCGAGCCAGTAGTGGGCATTGGGAACATAGCTGGAGTTCGGGAACTGCTTGATGAACCCTTCGAAGGCAGGAATGGCCTTGTCGTAGTTCTTCTCCTTGAGCACCATGTTCACGGCTGCGTCGTAGGCCTGGTTCTCATCCTGGTTGGTGGAGTAGTTGGCAGCCGCGGCAGGAGGCGTTGCAGCACCTGCAGCAGGTGTTGCGGGCGCGGCGGCAGGCTGGCTGTTGGCCACCTTGTCGAGCTCTTGGTAGAGTTGGCGCTGGCGCTCCTGGGACTGCTCCATCTGGTAGGTCTGCTGTTCCAGCTGACCACGCAGCTCGGAGACCTCCCCTTGCAGGGAGTCGACCTGTTGCTGCAGTTCGGCCTGCAGACGCAGACGGGCGTTGAGGGTACGCTCCAGCAGAGCAACCCGGTCTTCCAGGCTGCCGGTCGGTACGATGGCACCATTGTTGCCGCTCAGCACCACGCCGCTGCTGCCAGAATCCCCGCTCAGATCGCTCACGGGTGCCGCCGCTTGCGTATTCAAAGCAACCAACACGGCCAGCGCAACACCAGCTTGCTTGTACACAGATTTCATTCGGATCAAACCTTAGCGTTTAGTGCAAATAAAACGGCCAGCGCATAGTCGCTCGCTGATACAGATTTCATTCGGATCAAACCTTGACGTTTAGTGCAAATAAAACGGCCATCGAAATGGCCGCTTGCATATAAACGAACTTCGTTCGACTCAAACCTTAGTAAACCAGGACCGCACGGCGGTTCTTGGCAAAGGCTTCCTCGGTGTGGGACAGATCCAGCGGCTTCTCTTCGCCATAGCTGACGATGGAGAGCTGCTCGGCCTGCACACCCAGGGTTTGCAGATACTTGGCAACAGCCTTGGCACGACGCTCACCCAGCGCGATGTTGTATTCCGGCGTACCGCGCTCGTCGGCGTGGCCTTCGATCAGTACCTTGACGCTCGGACGTTCACGCAGGTAGCTGGCGTGGGCATCCAGCAGGTCGGCGTACTGACCCTGAATGTCGTAACCATCGTACGGGAAGTAGATCACGTTGTCGCGTTGCAGCGCTTCGAACTTCTGACGCATCTGCTCTTCCGGGGACAACATGCCGTTGGCGCCGCCGGTTTGTACACCGCCCATGCCGTCGGTCATGCCGGACTCGGCGCCAGCGGCGTCGGAGTCGGAAGAGGAGCTACAGGCAGCCAGGGTGAACAGTGGCAGTGCGATGGCCAGACCCTTGAGCAGTTTATTGAGTTGCATGCTATTTCCTTAAACCTTTATAACAAAACAAAAAACAATCGATTTTTATCAATTCAAGAAGGGCGACCAAGCTGGTGCACGAATTTCACCGCTACTGGTCGGAAGCACTGCCTTGAAGCGACCGTCGGTCGACACCAATGCAAGACTCTTACGACCCTGATAGATGGTGGCATAAATGATCATGCTGCCATTGGGAGCCACACTTGGCGATTCATCCAGAGCACTCTGGGTCAGTACCAGCATGGCTCCATTTTCCATATCCTGGCGAGCGATGCGATATTGTCCCTGAACCCGGGTCACCATCACCATGGACTTGCCGTCCGGTGTGATGGATGCCCCCTGGTTGGAATCCCCTTCCCAGGTCATCCGGCGAGTCATGCCAGTCGCCAAATTTACGCTATAAATCTGGGGTTTGCCACCACGTTCAGAGGTGAACAGCAAAGTTTGACCGTCCGGCATCCAGGAGGGTTCGGTGTCGATGGTACGGTTATTTGTGACTCGGGTGAGTTGCTTGCTAGCAACATCAACGACATAGATGTCAGGCTGCCCATCTTTGGACAGAACAATAGCCAAACGACGACCGTCTGGAGACCACTCCGGCGCACCGTTGATGCCACGGAAGCTGGTGATCAGACTGCGCTGCTGGGTGTAGATGTCCTGCACATAGATCTCGGACTTCTGGTTCTCGAAGCTCACGTAAGCCAGCTTGCTGCCATCCGGCGACCAGGCCGGGGACATCAGGGGTTCACGGGAGCGCAGCAGGGTCTTCTCGTTGTAGCCGTCGTAGTCGGAGATCCGCAGCTGATACGGGAACTGGGTGCCCTGCTGCACGGAGACATAGGCCAGACGAGTCAGGAAGGCGCCACGCTCACCGGTCAGACGCTCGTAGACGATGTCGGAGATGCGGTGGGCAAACTGGCGCATCTGGGCACCCGGGATGGTCGCCATGCGGCTGTCCAGGATGTAACCGTTCGCTTCACCGCCCTGGGTCTTGGCCAGCTGGCCTTTCAGGACGTCGACCAGCTCGAAGTTGATCTTGTAGGTACCATCACCCACGGCGGCGATGGAGCCGACCACCACGGCTTCGACCCCCTGGGAAGCCCAGGGTGCGAAGTTGATCTCGCCGCTGGTGCTCGGCGTCTGCGGCATCTGGCCACGAGCCAGCGGCTTGAACTTGCCGCTGCGCATCAGGTCGTTGGAGACCACTTCCGCGATATCCTGCGGCAACTGGCCATTGCCCTCCCACTTGAAGGGGGCGATGGCGATGGGGCGCGCACTGTCGATACCGCCGGTGATGACGATGTCCAAGGCCGCCTGAGCGCTCTGGCCTAGCAGAAGGCAGCCAACCAAAGCAAAAAACACTTTTCTTATCATGGCTTAAATACTCTGTTCCAAAAAAATGAGAGGTGAAATCCCTTTATCAGCAGATGCTGCCAACCACGGTCATTGACCCCGTTCTATCACGCTTAGATGCTCGGTTCTAACTTGAGGTTAAACTCCTTCAACATCTCGAATGCCGCCGGATCCTTCGGCACCGGCAACTGGTTGGCCTTCAGCACCGCCGCCTTGCCGGAGCGGCAGACCGCCGGATCACCCTGACCGTTGACCACCGAGATGACGAAGCCGCTACTGGCCAACTTGACACCGATAGTACATGTTTTGCCCCGCATGGTGGGATCCAAAATCATGTAGCGCTCGACCGTGGCCTTGATGAGGGCGGCATACTTGTCGACTTCGCCCTTGGCGGCTGCCGATGCTGCCTGACTGCGCGCATTGGCCTCGGCGGCCAGCTGCTGCTCCATCATGGCTTCCATCTCTTTTTGCAACTTGGCCTCTTCGGCCGCCTTGCGCTTGCGCTCCGCCTCAATCTTGGCCTTTCTGTCAGCCTCGGCCTTCGCCTTCTTCTCTGCGTCAGCTTTTGCCTTCTTGTCAGCCTCTTCCTTCGCCTTCTTCTCGGCCTCCGCCTTGGCTTTCTTCTCGGCTTCCGCCTTCGCCTTTTTCTCGGCTTCGGCCTTGGCCTTCTTCTCGGCTTCCGCTTTCTTGGCCTTGGCCTCTTCCGCCTTGGCCTTCTCTTCAGCCTGCTTCTTCTCCAGCTCTTCTTTTTTCTTCTTGAGCGCCAGCGCCTTGGCCTCTTCCGCCGCCTTGCGTTCGGCTTCGGCCTTCTTGGTCTTCTGCTCTTCCAGCTTGCGGGCTTCCTCGGCTTTCTGGGCCTTCTCTTCCGCCTGCTTCTGTTCAGCCTCTTTCTTCTGCTTGTCGGCTTCGGCCTTGCGGGTCGCCTCTTCGGCCTGCTTGCGCTTGGTCTCGGCGATACGCAGACGCTCCTGCTCCTGTGCCAGCTCGCGTTTGACGCGCTCAGCGTCTTCCTTGTCTTTCTGCTGCTGTGCAGCCTTGGGCTGGGCCTGCTTCTGCTGCTGGACCTGCTGCATCTGCTGCTCCAGCATTTCGCTGTCCATCATGACCGCATTGACGATCTGTCCCTTGGACTCGGGGCGCTTGGGTTTGCTGAAGTCGACACCGACCAGCAGGATGATGCCGATGATCAGATGCAGCAGCAGCGACGCGACGAGATAACCGGAAATACCACGCTTCACATCCATCTCCGTCAGTTCACCGGATCCGTCATCAGACCAACCTGAGGCACACCGGCTTTCTTGAGGGCCACCATCAGCAGGATCACCTCCTCGTAGCGCACGGACTTATCACCGGCGACCACCACGGGTGCGTTCTGGTTGATGGCCAGATAGCCCATGGCCTTCTCGGTGATGTACTGCTGCATCGCCTCTGGGGTGCCACTCGGTACGGGTTCGTCATCCGCCTCGCCGGCCTTGATGACGTACTCACCCTCGGTATTGACGCTGACGATGAAAGGCGGCTTGGAGTCTTCCGGCAACTGCTCGGACTCCGCCTGAGGCAGGTCGACCTTGACCCCCTGCGTGATCACGGGCGTGACCGCCATGAAGATGATGAGCAGCACCAGCATGACGTCGATATAGGGCACCACGTTGATCTCGGCGACCTTCTTGCGTTTGAGCCGCTGATAGGTTTGCATTACTTCTCACCCTGCTGTGCGATTTGGCGGTTCAGAATGGTGGTGAACTCGTCCATGAAGTTGGCGTAGGCGTTTTCCAGCCGTTCGACCTTGTTGGTGAAGCGGTTGTAGAAGATAACGGCCGGGATGGCGGCAAACAGACCCATGGCGGTGGCGATCAGCGCTTCCGCGATACCCGGTGCCACCATCTGCAGGGTCGCCTGCTGAACCTGACCCAGAGCGATAAAGGCGTTCATGATCCCCCAGACGGTACCGAACAGACCGATATAGGGGCTGATGGAACCGATGGTCGCCAAGACCGGTAGGTTGGACTCGAGATCGTCCACTGCACGGGACAGGGAGACGCGCATGGCACGATAGGTACCGTCCATCACCGCATCCTGACCGCGGGCACCGGCCTTGAGCAGGCGGGCATACTCCTTGAAGCCGGAGTAGAAGATGTCTTCCATGCCTTCGATGTCGTCACGACGGGAGGAGGACTCCTGGTAGAGACGATTGAGGTCGACCCCGGACCAGAATCTGTCTTCAAACTGCTCCGAGGCGAGGTTGGCCGCCTTGATGGCCTTGGAGCGCTGTATGATCAGCGCCCAGGAGACGACCGACATGCCCATCAGGGTCATCATGACCAGTTTCACCAACAGACTGGCTTGCCAGAACAGGCCAATAAACGAAATTTCAGCGTGCACTTAACAGCACTCCCTTGATTTTTTCAGGTATTGCAACAGGTTTCATTTGCGGATGACTTACACAGGCGATCTGTACCATGGCCTGAGTGATCAGCCGTCCATCAGCCGCCAGGATCTGCTGTGAAAAACGCATGGAAGCGCGTTTCACTTCAGTTACTTGCGTCATTACGGTCAGCAGTTCATTGAAGCGGGCCGCCGCGCGGAAGTCGATTTCGGTGCGACTCACCACAAACGCGATCCCTGCCTGCAGCAGGACATCCTGTTCGATGCCGCCTGCGCGCAGGAATTCGGTGCGGGCCCGTTCCATAAACTTGAGATAATTGGCGTTGTAGACGATGCCTCCGGCATCCGTGTCTTCGTAGTAGACACGCACCGGAAACTCAGAGACTTCCCCCATAAAAATCTGTGATCCATTCGACAGTCAGATGGGGGGCTATCATAGCGCAGGGCTGAATAGGAAAGAAGCAGGGGGAGACAGGGAAATCCCGTCTCTTCCTGTTTTTTATGGCGTGCTGCGGCGCCGACAGGCCGAAGACCACAGGGCTGTCAGCATCGCAAGAAAAGCGGAAAAGAGAAGTGGCTGCGAGCGGCGTGACAAGCGAGGTTCGGTTGCTCTGACCGGGCGACGGCACGCCCGTCAAAAAAGAAGAAGGAGGTGGGCTGATGCCGACCTCCTTCATCATTTATGGCAGGTAGTAGCTGCTGGTCAGCCAGAGCCCGCAGAGCAGGCTGGGCAGGGCGAGCCAGGGGAAGAACAGCACGCGACCCACCAGGCTGCGCGGGTGAAACCCCAGTCCATGCATGACACCGCAACAGACCGCCCACATCAGCCAGGGCGCAAGCCAGAGGCCGTGCTCACTGGTGTTGGCCGCGACCAGGTTGGGCGCCTGCAAGATGGCGACAGCCAGCAGGGCCGCCGCCAGCAGCATCAGACCTTGCCATGGCTGGCGCTCCAGAGGAGCGGCCAGCCGGGCGAGCCTGTCACTTGTCTTCATCAATCTGACGATCCAGGTTCTCGGTGTGCTCCAGCCAGAGCGCATTGATAATCCCAAACGCACAGGCCAGCAGCAGCCCCAGGATCCAGGTGAAATACCACATATCAGGGCACCTTCTTAGTAGAGCGATTGTTGGTTGTCTTCGATGTGCTTGTTACTCACCCGGCCGAACATCTTGATGTAGGTCCAGATGGTGTAAGCCAGCACGGTCGGCACGAAGACGACTGCGACTACCGTCATCACCTTGAGGGTGTTGAAGGAGGCGGTGGAATCCCACATGGTCAGGCTCTGGGACGGCTCGAGGCTCGAGGGCATCACGAACGGGAACATGGAGAAGCCCGCGGTCAGGATGATGCCGGCGATGCCTAAGGAGGAGAACAGGAACGCCACCCAACCCTTGTCCAGCTTGGCCGCCACGGCGGTCAGCAGACACATCACCAGACCCAGAACGGGTGCGGCAATCATCCAGGGATAGAGGTTGTAGTTCTGCATCCAGGCACCGGCCTGCACCACCACTTCCTTGTGAAGGGGGTTGGTGACGGCGTCGGTGGCGACGGAGCCCACAATCACATAACCATCCATGCCGCTCACCCAGACACCGGCCAGGGCGAACAGCACCAGGGTCAGCAGGGAGAAGATCATGGCGGCGGTGCGAGAGCGCGCCAGCACTTCACCTTCGGTCTTCATCATCAGCCAGGTTGCACCCTGGGTGATGATCATGAAGAGGCTCACCAGACCGGCCAGCAGACCGAACGGATTGAGCAGACCGAAGAAGTTGCCGTGATAGGTCATCATCAGGAACTGGTTGAAGCTGAACGGTACACCCTGCAGCAGGTTGCCGAACGCCACCCCGAAGATGACAGGGGGAATGGCGCTACCGGCAAACAGAGCCCAGTCCCAGTTGGAGCGCCACTTGGCATCTTCCTGCAGGGAGCGGTACTTGAAACCGACCGGACGGAAGAACAGCGCCATCAGGGTCAGGATCATGGCGATGTAGAAGCCGGAGAAGGCCGCCGCATAGACCATGGGCCAGGCGGCGAACAGGGCACCACCGGCGGTCACCAGCCAGACCTGGTTGCCTTCCCAGTGCGGCCCCATGGTGTTGAGCATCACGCGACGCTCCACATCCTTCTTGCCGACGAAGGGGAGCAGGGCGCCCACCCCCATATCGAAACCGTCGGTGATGGCAAACCCGATCAGCAGCACGCCGACCAGCACCCACCAGACCAGACGCAACAGTTCGTAATCAAACATGGGTCACTCTCCTTATGCCTTGCTCTGTTCGAAGTGGTACTTGCCCGTCTTCAGGCTGCTTGGGCCCAGGCGCGCATACTTGAACATCAGGTACATCTCGATGATCAGCAGTACGGTGTAGAACAGGAAGATCCCGATCAGAGAGAACCAGATCTCGGACGCAGGAATGTTGGATGCAGAGACATAAGTCGGCAGCATCTCGGCGATGGTCCAGGGTTGACGACCGTATTCAGCGACAAACCAGCCCGCCTCGATGGCGATCCAGGGCAGCGGGATGCCGTACAGCAGCGCCTTGAGCAGCCACTTGCGCTCGCCGATCTTGTGGCGGGTGCTGTCATAGAAGGCCAGACCGATCAGCACCAGCATCAGGATGCCGCAGGCGACCATGATGCGGAAGGCGAAGAACAGCGGCAGTACCTGCGGGATGGAGTCATCCACGGCGGCCTTGATCTGCTCGTCGGTGGCGTCGGTCACGTTGGGGGTGTAACGCTTGAGCAGCAGACCGTAGCCCAGATCCTGCTTCACTTCGTCGAAGCGGGCGCGGGTATCGTCGGACTTGTCACCGGATTGCAGCTTGGTCAGCAGGTCGTAGGCGGTCATGCCGTTGCGCACGCGCAGCTCGTGCTCGCTCTTGAGATCCTTGAGACCGGTTACCTGACCGTCCAGGGAACGGGTGGCGATGATGCCGAGGGCATAGGGGATCTTGATGGCGTAGTCGGTGCGCATCTCTTCCTGGTTCGGGATCCCGAACAGGGTGAAGGATGCCGGAGCCGGCTCCGTGTTCCACTCGGCCTCGATGGCCGCCAGTTTCACCTTCTGTACTTCCCCGGTCTCGTAGCCGGACTCGTCACCCAGCACCAGCACGGAGAGGATGGAGGCCATGCCGAACGCGGCCGCGATGGCGAAGGAGCGACGAGCGAACGCCACATCACGATTCTTCAGCAGGTAATAGGAGGAGATCCCGAGCACGAACATGGCGCCCGTGGTATAGCCTGCCGCCACGGTGTGGACGAACTTGACCTGGGCAACCGGGTTGAACACCAGGTCGGCGAAGCTCACCATCTCCATGCGCATGGATTCGAAGTTGAACTCGGCACCCACCGGGTTCTGCATCCAGCCGTTGGCGACCAGGATCCAGAGTGCGGAAAGGTTGGTCCCGAGCGCCATCAGCCAGGTAGCCGCCAGGTGCTGGCGCTTGCTGAGACGATCCCAACCGAAGAAGAACATACCGACGAAGGTGGACTCCAGGAAGAAGGCCATCAAGCCTTCGATGGCCAGCGGGGCCCCGAAGATGTCGCCGACATAGTGGGAGTAGTAAGCCCAGTTGGTACCGAACTGAAACTCCATGGTGAGCCCGGTGGTAACCCCGAGGGCAAAGTTGATACCGAACAACTTGCCCCAGAACTTGGTCATGTCCCGGTACACTGTGTTGTTGGTCATCACATAGACAGACTCCATGATCGCCAGGATGAAGGCCATCCCCAGCGTCAAGGGTACAAACAGGAAGTGATAAAGGGCCGTCGCAGCAAATTGGAACCGCGATAGGTCTACCACATGCTCAGCAATCATGATGTTTCCTCACCGATTATTGGCACGGCTATTTTAAGTTTTAAGGACAAAGCTTCCATTGGAAGTCCCCGAACGGTCGGTCACCCCTCGCGGTCTGACCGGATTCGACTGCCACCACATTAACAACAAGGCAATATACAGGAACAAAAAAAGCTAATGTTTAACATCTAATAAACAATAACCAGGGTTCTATTCCCGCCTATAATGATCGCTGTTTTATATCACCTTTATTTGATTGAAATCAATGTAAAACCACCCTCAATACATGTTTTTTCAAGGTAACTTATAGGGCTTTTCCCATTAATTATGGGAGCTTCATCACAAAAAACACCAACCCGTAAATAATTGATTTAAATCAATTTTATGACATACCGAAATAGTTTCAATTCTGTTAAACAAATACGTAACCCCGGAAATAAAGCCCTCGCATCTCGATTATTTCAATAAATGGCCAGGCTCATCCAAAAATCAATTTAAACCCAGTAAAAACACATGTTTATGCGGATTGACACCCCCACCAAAATCATTAGTTTATCTAATCAAAAGCCCATAGATTTTCTTGTTTGTCCCACCCGGAAAGAGCTCCTACAATGCGCCTCGCAGTGAGGGCATACCTCTGAATACAGGCCGGTCATTCCGGGTTCCCGGTACGTATTCGATGAACATTTCGAACCTGTTTGTTGGGATTAATGATGAAAAAGTTTGTTGCCAAGACCATCCGTTACTACAAGCTTTCTTTCGTTCAACTCTATCAAATGAACCGACTCTGAAGCCTCGCGACGGCTCCTCTGTTTTTTCCCGACCGGTCTGCAGACGCGCTCACTGTCTGTGAACATCCATCCTGAATTGTCTTTGCCCACCGCCTGTGCCGTGGGCTTTTTTTTGCCCGCAAAACAAAAAGCCGCCTCAAGGGCGGCTTTTTGGTTCATATCGCAACGTCTACTGATCTGCCGGTCGTTCCAGGCCAAAGTGTGCGTAGGCTCTCTGAGTTGCGATCCGCCCTCTGGGTGTACGTTGCAGATAGCCTTGCTGGATCAGATAAGGTTCCAGCACGTCTTCTATGGTGTCCTTCTCCTCACCGATGGCGGCGGCCAGGTTGTCGAGCCCGACTGGCCCCCCCATAAACTTGTCGATGACGGCCAACAATAGCTTGCGATCCATGAAGTCGAAACCTTCGTTGTCCACGTCCAGCATGTCCATAGCTCGGGCCGCAATGGGTCCGTCAATTCGCCCGTCAGACTTCACCTGGGCAAAATCTCGTACCCGCCTTAACAAACGGTTAGCAATCCGCGGTGTCCCCCGGGAGCGACGGGCTACCTCGAGAGCGCCGTCTTCCGTCATGTCGAGCCCGAGGCAGCGGGCGCTGCGAGAGACGATGTCGGTCAGGTCCTTGACGTTGTAAAACTCGAGGCGCTGCACGATGCCAAACCGATCCCGCAGGGGGCTGGTGAGGGAGCCGGCCCGGGTGGTGGCACCGATCAGGGTGAAGGGAGGGAGATCGAGCTTGATGGAGCGGGCCGCTGGCCCCTCCCCTATCATGATGTCGAGCTGATAATCCTCCATGGCCGGATAGAGCACCTCCTCCACCACCGGGCTGAGACGGTGGATCTCGTCGATGAAGAGCACATCGTTCGGTTCCAGGTTGGTGAGGAGCGCCGCCAGATCGCCGGCCTTCTCCAGCACGGGACCCGAGGTGGTCTTGATGTTGACCCCCATCTCGTTGGCGACGATGTTGGCCAGCGTGGTCTTGCCAAGGCCGGGAGGCCCGAAGATCAGCAGATGATCGAGGGCCTCCCCGCGCTGGCGGGCGGCCTCGATGAAGATCTCCATCTGATCGCAGACGTGATCCTGTCCGGTGTAATCGGCCAGCTTTCTGGGCCGGATGGCCCGATCGATGATCTCGTCCTCACGGGCGGCACCGGCCGAGATGAGGCGATCCGCTTCAATCATTGTCTACCTCACACCAGGCTGCGCAGGGATTCACGAATGATCTCCTCTACCGACATGCCATCGGCGGCCACCTTGCTGACGATCTGGCTGGCCTGCTGCGGCTTGTAGCCGAGGGCCACCAGTGCACTGGCCGCCTCCTCGCTCGCATCTGGGGCACGCAGCGGGCTCTCTTTCGCGGGCAGGGTGATTTCGGCCGGGGAGAAGAGATCGTGGCTGACCCAGCCCTTGAGGCGGTCTTTCATCTCCACCACCAGGCGCTCGGCGGTCTTCTTGCCCACGCCGGGCAACTTGACCAGGGAGCTTATCTCCTCGCGCTCGACGCTCATCACAAACTGGGTGGCCGTCATGCCGGAGAGAATGGCCAGGGCAAGCTTGGGGCCGACCCCGTTGGTCTTGATCAGCTCGCGAAACAGCGCCCGCTCCTGCTTGTGGTTGAAGCCGTAGAGCAGCTGGGCATCTTCACGCACCACGAAGTGGGTGTGAATGACGGCCTCCTTCCCGAGTTCGGGCAGATCATAGAAGCAGCTCATGGGCATATGAACCTCATATCCCACCCCTCCGACCTCCAGCAACACCTCGGGGGGTTGCTTCTCGATGATGACGCCTCTCAAGCGACCGATCATGTTCTTTTCCTCGCCACGCAGACTCTCGCAAATTGGGTCATAGCATAAAGAATAACTGGATAAGTATCCAGCATAGGTCCATGCAGATCATGGGATGACCCGCTCTTCATACCCGTCCATTTCCCTCGTTCAGAACACTGTCTGTCACTTTATTTTCCATCGGGGATGGCACATCTTCGTCATTGATTGAACACTGAAATGGTCTTGTTCGGCACCAGGGATGGCTTGAATCATGAAAATTGTCACCACATCCAACCTCGGACTCACCATTCTGCTCGGCTGCACCCTGGGCATGGGGGCGATCGGCTGGTATGGCAGCCAGCGGCTGGCTGATCTGCTCTCCTACGTCCTGGGTGCCGCCTGGCAGACGGCAGATGGTGCCATGGAGGGCTCCATCGAACTCGGCAACCAGTCGCTCTATATCCAGAAGATGCTCTCGGGGATCCCCCTCGACGCACCGGAGCTGCAACGGGCAAAAGAGGCGGCCAGCGACGCTTTGCGCCGGGTGGAGCAAGGCGGGCTCATCGATGCGGCAGCCATCACCACGCTGAAGCAGCATGAGCAGACCTATCAGCAAGAGCAGGCACAGCTGCTGACCCTCTATCGCACCTTCACGAGCGCCGATGAGGCACTGCGTGCCAGTTCTGAACGCATGTCACGCCTCTCGACCAGGCTGGAGGTGATCGGTGACGAGGCCGTCGAGAGCCTCACCCGCTCACCGGATCAGGCCATCAGCTGGAACGGCGGCCTCGCGACCCGCTGGCAGGCGGCCGATGGCGGCATGCTGGCAACCGGCCAGTTCGATGTGCCCGGTGACGGGGAGTTTGCAGGCCAAATGCTCTCCACCCAGTATCGTGCCCTGCAAGCCGACAATGCCCGCCAGATCCGTGAATGGACCACAGCCCTGATCGCTTATCAGAACCAGCTGACCCGTTACGAACACAGTGCCGACCAGCTCAGGCTGGCGCTGGTCGAGGTCGAAGCCCAGGGGGACGCCACCGTCGAGGATCAGGTTCACCAGCTCAACGCCATCATCGACTACACCAGAGGACTCATCCTGGGGGGCTTGCTGCTCAGCCTGCTGAGCGTCACCTGCTGCGGCTTCTGGCTGGTACGCACCATTGTTCGTCCGCTACTCCAGGTCGACAAGCGCATGCAGGACATCGCCGCCGGGGAGGGAGATCTCAATGCCCGCATCAACCTCTCACGCGACGACGAGATTGGCTCCCTGGCCGGCAGCGTGGATCGCTTCATCGAGAAGCTGCAGAAGATGATCAGCGCCACCATGGACAACAACCAGCACATCAACCAGCACGTGCACACCTCGGTCAACCGGGTCCAGGCCATCAGCCAGAGCAGCCGCCAGACCGCTGCGCATGCCCAGGCGCTGCACCACGACAGCGAGCAGATGGTGCAGGTGGCCACCACCATCTCGGACAACTGCAACCTGGCGGCACACAACGACAACGAGGTGCGCCAGCTCACCACGCAAAGCAGCCAGTATGTCTCCTCCGCCACCGCCGGCATGCAGCGGGTGGTCATGGAGGTGGGTGAATGTGCCACCGCCATCAACGCCCTCAAGGAGCAGGCAGGGCAGATTGGCCAGATCATCTCTACCATCAGCAATATCTCGGAGCAGACCAACCTGCTGGCACTCAATGCCGCCATCGAAGCCGCCCGGGCGGGCGAGATGGGGCGCGGTTTTGCCGTGGTGGCCGACGAGGTGCGCACCCTGGCCAATCGCACCGCCACCTCCAGTGCCGAGATAACGAACGTGATCAACAGCATCCAGCAGCAGACAGAGCAGGCTTATCTGATGATGCAACGCAACCTGAAAACTGTGGAATCGGGTATGGCGGACTCCGACAACACCAAACAGATCCTGTTCAAGGTAGAAGAGGCCATCGATCAGCTCGCCGACATGGTGCAACAGGTGGCAGAGGCGACCAGCCAGCTCTCCCACACCCTGGGGCACACCACGGGCAAGGTTTCGGATATCAGCCTGCAGGCCCAGACGGGCGAACAGGAAGCCCAGGAGTGCCTGCAACTGGCCTCCTCCCTCCATCAGGCCAGCCAGCAGCAACAGCAGTTGCTGTCGCAATTTCGGGTCTAGTGCGGGCGGGGCAAGGCCCCCGCCCTCCCCCCAGCGCCGCTGAATTTAGCCCTTGGGCCGGGGGGCTTCGCCTGTTAAAATTCCGCACTTGAAATTTTCCAGGGCCAAGCCGCCCGAACTAGCGAAGGTCTACCGCGATGCGTACCAGCCAATATCTGCTTTCCACTCTCAAGGAAACCCCCTCCGACGCTGAAGTTGTCAGCCACCAGCTGATGCTGCGCGCCGGGATGATCCGCAAACTCGCTTCCGGCATGTACGCCTGGCTGCCGACCGGCCTGCGGGTCCTTAAGAAGATTGAAAACATCGTCCGCGAAGAGATGAACAATGCGGGTGCCGTCGAAGTGTCCATGCCTGTGGTACAGCCCGCCGAGCTGTGGCAGGAGTCCGGCCGCTGGGATGACTACGGCCCCGAGCTGTGCCGCCTGACCGACCGTCACAACCGCCCCTTCGTGCTGGGTCCGACCCACGAAGAGGTGATCACCGCGCTGGTCCGTTACGAAGTGAACAGCTACAAGCAACTGCCGCTGAATCTGTACCAGATCCAGACCAAGTTCCGCGATGAAGTGCGCCCCCGTTTCGGCGTGATGCGTGGCCGCGAATTCCTGATGAAGGATGCCTACTCCTTCCACATCGACAAGGCCTCCCTGGTCGATACCTATGAGAAGATGCATGCGGCCTACTGCACCGCCTTCACTCGCATGGGTCTGAACTTCCGCCCGGTGCAGGCCGATACCGGCTCCATCGGGGGCACCGGCTCCCACGAATTCCAGGTGCTGGCCGAGAGCGGTGAAGACTTGATCGCCTTCTCCGATACATCCGATTACGCCGCCAACATCGAGATGGCCGAAGCCCTGGCACCGGCTGGCGAGCGCGCTGCCGCAACCAAAGCCCTGACCAAGGTGGCCACCCCGGCCGTCCACACCATCGATGAAGTAGCCGCTTTCCTGAACGTGGCGCCGACCGCCATCGCCAAGACCCTGCTGGTACTGGCCGAGGAAGACGAGCACGGCAAACAGGCCGTCATCGCCCTGGTACTGCGTGGCGACCACGAGCTGAACGAAATCAAGGCCGAGAAGCTTTCTGGCGTGGCTAACCCACTGACCTTCGCCAATGACGAGCAGATCAAGGCTGCCGCCGGTTGCGACGCAGGCTCCATCGGCCCGGTCGGCTTTGCCGGTCGCATCATCGTCGATCGCAGCGCCGCCCATCTGAGCGATTTTGTTTGCGGCGCCAACGAGACCGGTTTCCACCTGACCGGTGCCAACTGGGATCGCGACATCGCCTCTTACGAAGTGGCCGACCTGCGCAACGTGGTGGAAGGTGATCCGAGCCCGTGCGGCCAGGGCAAGCTGCTGCTCAAGCGCGGTATCGAAGTGGGCCACATCTTCCAGTTGGGCACCAAGTACTCCGAAGCGATGAAGGCGAGCGTGCTGAACGAGGGCGGCAAGTCCGTCACCATGGAGATGGGTTGCTACGGCATCGGGGTTTCCCGCCTGGTGGCCGCCGCCATCGAGCAGAACAACGACCAGTACGGCATCATCTGGCCGGACGCCATCGCGCCGTTCGAGGTGGCCATCGTGCCGATGAACATGCACAAGTCCGAGCGCGTGGCCGAGCAGGCGCAGCAGTTCTACGCCGAGCTCAAAGCCGCCGGTGTGGACGTGCTGTTTGACGACCGCAAGGAGCGCCCGGGTGTGATGTTCGCCGACATGGAGCTGATCGGTGTGCCTCACGCCATCGTCATCGGTGACCGTGGTCTCGACAACGGCGTGGTGGAGTACAAGTGCCGCCGCTCCGGCGAGAAGCAGGAAGTGGCGATCAAAGAGATCGTTGCCATGCTCAAGGCCAAGCTGGGTCGCTGATAACGCCGACACCGCCTCTCGCTTTTCATAGGAAAGCCCCTAGTGCCACGGCACTCGGGGCTTTTTATATGGCTCTCAGCCATGATGCACAAAAATGCGTCTCCAGCGTGAACCAATGAGATAGCTGCATTGCCCTGTACACGGCACGGCTGATTTCCTAGACTGGCGCTCTTTACCCAGCTTGCCCGAGAAGTTATGTCCATCGCCTCAGCCAATACCGTTGTCGTGCTCGACTTCGAGACCACAGGGCTCTCACCCGGACAAGGGGATAGAGCCATCGAGTTCGGTGCCGTCAGAATCAAGGATGGCCATATCAGTGAGCGTTTCTCGGCATTGATGAATCCGGGCTTCAACGTGAGCAGCTTCATCGAGCAATATACCGGGATCAGCAATGCCATGCTGAAACAGGCTCTCCCCTGTAACGAGGTGATGGCGGATTTCGTCGACTTTATCGGTGATGACAATCTGGTCGCCCACAACGCCTCCTTCGACAAGCGCTTTCTGGATGCGGAAGTCGAGCGGCTGCCGGCGCGATACCGCGGGCAGTTCGCCTGCTCCCTGCTGCTGTCGAGGCGCCTGTTTCCCGATGCCCCGGATCACAAGCTGGGCACCCTGGTGCAATACAAGCGCCTGCCCAATGACGGGGTGTTTCACCGTGCCCTGGCGGATGCAGAGGTGACGGCCCACCTCTGGCTTGCCTTGTTGGAAGAGCTGGCGTGTCGACATGGCATTATCGACCCGGATTTTGAATGGCTGCTGACCCTTGGCAAGAAGCCAAAACAGGTGATTCCATCCTTCCTGCGGGAATATGCGACTCGGAAATAATATGTGCCGACATGCATCATCAATCATCCATGCCATGTCGGCACTGAATTTACCCGCCTTCACATCCATGATGGCCCGACGTAAAGAGAGGCAGGCAAGCAGATAATTTAGCACTGCACATCAATGAAAAAGCGCGCCAAATGGCGCGCTTTTTGTTTCCTTGTCATCTGGCGACGGGGCCGGTTCACGGCGCTTCAGGCATTGCGACCGATGAAGAGATCGGTCACATGGCAGCTGCTTCTCGCGGCCAGCGCATCCAGCATGTAGGCTGCCGCGTCTTCCGGCGTCATGAAGCCACTCGAATCCACGTGATCCGAATTCTCCCAGAACTCGCTGCGGATCCCGCTCGGATAGAGGTTCACCAGTCGCAGGGGAGCACTCTTCAGCTCGGCCCGCAAGGATTCGAGAAAGCCGCGCATGCCCCATTTGGAGGCGCAATAGAGGCTCTCGTTGGCCTTGCCGGTCTGGGCGGCAGAGGAGAGCACATTCGCCAGCACGCCGCCCTTGTCACCGATGAGGCGCACCGTCTGCTGGGCCACCAGTATGGTGGAGATGAGATTGCTCTCCACCACCCGGCGGATCTGCTCGGCGGTGTAGACACCCACCGGGCCGAACTCACCGACACCGGCACAATGGATCACCATGTCGGGCAGGCCGCCCCACTCCACCGCAGCGGCAAAGGCGACATCCACCTCTTCGTGGTGCGCCAGATCGGCGGCAATGCCGATCACCGCCTTGCCGAGCAGCTCTTCCTGCTCCTGCAGTTTCTGGTAACGGCGACCCATCATGGAAACCTGATGGCCGCGTTCAACCAGCCCTATGGTCAGGGCGCGGCCCAGTCCGGATCCGGCGCCAGTCACTATGATGTGGCCCATGTGTGCTCCTCAGGGAGATCAGAAGGTGAATTCACCACCGATGAACCAGCCGTCGATGGTCTGATCGACGCGATCGAAGTCCATCTCGGCCTCACGCCAGCCGGCGCGGATCTTGAGCGGCACGGAAGAGAACTTGTAGGAGCCGCCCAGACGGTAGTCGTAGTTGTCGGCATCCTGCACCCGCATATCGCCAAACGCCGCAAAGCCGGTCCCCGGGATGCGTACTTCACCCCCGGTGTAGGCCATCAGCACATCCTTGTCATAGGAGTAGTGCTGGGTGTTGAAATCACCGTCGTAGCGACGACCGGTCAGACCCAGATCGATCTGGAACAGATCGTTGTTGAACAGGCGATAGTAGAGGCTCAGGTCGTAAGCCAGCAGATCGTTGTTGAAGCTGCCACCGCTGCTGCTGAAGTCGGACATTTCAAACTTGGCGTTGGGCAGCAGCAGGATGCCGTGCTCCAGTTGCAGGTAGCCGCTCCAGTTGTAGTTCTCGTCGTAGCTGCCATCGGCACCCACGCTGCTGACCTGGCCACTTCCCTGGGCATTCCACAGATCGGCACCCGCCGCAAAACGCCAGTCATTGGCGGCCATGGCCCCATGGCTGAGCAGAGCCATCACAGTGCCGGCAATCAGGGTCTTCTTCATCACTTCGCTCCATTTTGGACTGGAAAGGCCATCATTTTACCCGCTGGGCAAGGAATACCTAGAGTAAAAAGCTGAACAAGCGTCCATAAATGTCAGTGCTTCATCCCTTTCATGGGTTCGACCGGCTTCACGGGCAGGCTCAGTGACAGCGTCTGACCATCGTCCAGGGTCAGGGTCAGCGGGAAGGGCGTGCCCTGGGCCAGGGTATGGATGTCGAACAACATGATGTGCAGGCTGCCGGGCTTGAGCACGGCCTCCCCCTTGGCCGGGATCTCGATGCTCTCCACCTGGCGCATCTTCATGACGCCGTTCTCGTGCAAATGGGTGTGCAGCTCGACACGGCCCGCCTCAGGGGACGCTCCCGCCACCAGTTTCACCGGTTTGTCCCCATCGTTCCTGAGCACCATGAACGCCGCCGTGTTCGGCGAGCCAGGGGGCAGCAGGCGCACATAACCATCGATCGCGTCGACCTTGGCCAGGGCCGGGGCGGCCAGAAGCAGTGCCATGGTGGAATAAAACGCACGTTTAAACATGGTTGAAATCCTTTTATGATGTTGTTAAACGAGACAAAGCTTACCCCTGTGGCAAGCTTTTGACAGCCCCCGACAACAAGGATTCAGACATGGCCCTCACAATTCTGGCCGAACAGCAGGACGGCTTGCTCACCCTGACCTTCAATCGACCGGAAAAGCGCAATGCCCTCAACACGGAAACGTATCTGGCGCTGACCGACGCACTGCGCCAGGCCGCCCGGGACGAAGAGGTCCATGTGCTGCTGTTGCAGGGCCAGGCGGAGTGCTTCACCGCCGGCAACGATCTGGCCGACTTTGTTGGCAAGCACGCCCTTGAGCCGGACGACCCCATCCTGCAATTTCTGCACACCCTGGCCGACTTCCCCAAACCGGTGATCGCCGCCGTGGGCGGCCCGGCAGTCGGCATCGGCACTACCCTGCTGCTGCACTGCGACCTGGTCTATCTGGGTGACAACGCCCGGCTGCAACTGCCTTTCGTCGAGCTGGGACTGGTGCCGGAGTTTGCCGCCAGCCTGCTGCTGCCACGCGCCGTCGGTCACCTCAAGGCGGCGGAGCTGTTGCTGCTGGCAGAGGCCATCGATGGGGAAGAGGCGCTGCGTCTCGGGCTCGCCAACCGGGTGCTGGCCCCGGCGGACCTGCTCCCCTTCGCTCGGGAGCAGGGACTGAAATTGGCGGCCAAGCCGCCGATGGCGCTCCAGAAGAGCAAGGCGCTGCTCAAGCAGGAGCTCAAACAGGCGGTGCATTTCGTCATCGACCTGGAAGCGCGCGCCTTCGCCCAGGCCCTCCAAGGGGAAGAGGCGCAAAGCCGCATCGCCAGCAAGCTGCAAAAACGGCGCTGAACTCAGTTGAGACGGAACCGGCCTATCAGCTCGCAGCCCTGAACCCTGTCCTGCACCTGGATAAGCCGGGCAATCTCCGGATTGGGGTGGCGCTTCAAGAAGGAGAGCAGGGCGGCGCGGCAGCAGCCCAGCTCACTGATGAGGGATTCGCACGCCCGGTTGGGGCACTGGGGCACCAGGGCGGTGACCAGCTCGGAGGCGAGCTTGAGGTAGCGCAGTTCATAGGCGGGCTCTTCCATGGCACGCCAGAAATCGGCCATGCGGTGACAGGTGGCGACCCGCATGCTGGCCAGTTCGTCCAGATCCCCGGAGGCCAGCTCATACACTTCCCCCAGGGCCTGCTGATAGAGGCAGATCGCCGTGCCCAGAGCCCCCATGCCAAGGGCGTTCTCCGCCTCCAGCATGTAGCGTTGCCAGTTCTGATGTTCCATGTTCCTCTCCTTTGCCGACACGAGTGGAGTTTGTATCATGGCCAATCGAGAACAAATATCAACCAGACCCTTTGTGCAGGATCCCTCAACCCGCTGTTCTGGGCTGATTGACGCGACACTGCTTGCCGGGGTAACCAGGCAGATCCGACGCCTTGCTGCTGCACGCCAGCCGTTTGGCTTCGGCGAGGCGATCTGCAAGGTTGACCTCATCGATCGGCTGCCAGGCCATCTGCTGGCCGAGCCAGCTGGCCCAGGCAAACTCGACGAAGTAGACCTGATCCTTCTTGCTGAAGTAGCCCGCATCCTGCAACAGCCCCGCCAGGGTGCGGTAGGGGTAATCCGGCAATTCACCGATATGGCCGGGCAACTGCTCGGGAGTCAGGGGTTGACCCCGTTCATCCTTGAGCCAGGCCCAGTGGTTGTTCTGCATCTGGCTCCAGAAATTGGCCCTGTCCTGCAACCGTGCAATCACCTTGACCCTGACCTGCTTCACCCCCTGCTGCCACAGCGCCTTGGTCAGGTGGTGCCTGTCCACCAGCCAGTAACCCCCATCCGGCGCGATGACGATGGGGATCTCTTTCTTTTTCATCAGCTTGTCGAGCTGCTTCTCGCTCTTGTCCGCCAGCTCCCGGGCTGTGGTATCCACCTGCAACTGACCGACGCCGCCCTGGGTGGGGTGCAGCGCCTCTATGTTCACTTCGCACCAGCTTCCCACCGAGCTGCTCTTCTCGCACGGGGACAACGCCCAGGCGCCCTGGCTCAGCACGCAGGCCAACAAGATCCATGCTCTCATCACTCTCTCCTTTTCCTGGCGCTCACGGCGCCCCCTCGTTGACAGCCGCATCGGATATCATGGGACTCATGCTGGCGGTCTGACCAGCAAAGGGGATATCATGATTTCCCATCTGCCGGCGATGCATTCTCGCCGAGTTTTCTCCCCGCTTCACACATTTTGAAGGATTCACCATGAAAGGATGGAGCCCCCTGCTGGTCCTGCTGGGCTGTGCCTGCGTCCAGGCCGCCGATGTGCCGCCCGGTACCCCACTCGCCGCCGAACAGGCCGTCGTCCGTCATCTCAAGGATGAACCGGCGAGCCTGAGCCCTCTCAAGCTGGTGGGACTGCCGGAGCTGCAGGTCCTCAGAGACCTTTACGAGGGGCTGCTGACCCAGGGGCCGGACGGCAAGGTGCTGCCCGGGGTGGCCGCGAGCTGGGAGAACAAGGACAACCGGCAGTTCACATTCCATCTGAGGCAGGATGCCCGCTGGTCCAACGG
Organism: Aeromonas sp. MaB10011B; assembly: GCF_017939325.1. Taxonomy (NCBI): domain Bacteria; kingdom Pseudomonadati; phylum Pseudomonadota; class Gammaproteobacteria; order Aeromonadales; family Aeromonadaceae; genus Aeromonas; species Aeromonas sp. MaB10011B. The sequence goes on from NZ_JAGKRK010000095.1 coordinate 21,510, forward strand.
CGACCCCGTGCGCGCCGCCGACTTCGTCTATGGTTGGCGCAAGCTGGTTGACCCCAGAGAAGCCGCCACTTTCGCCTGGTTCGCCCAGCTCGCTCGCTTCGACAAGGTGGACGACATAGTGGCAGGCAGGCTGGCCCCCGATGCGCTCGGGGTGGAGGCCGTCGATGACCATACCCTGAAGGTGACCCTCTCCCAGCCGGTGCCCTATTTCCTGAGCCTGCTGACCCACCCCAGCCTGTCGCCCCTGCACCAGGCCAGCATGGAGCAATATGGCAACCAGTGGACCCAGCCCGGCAAGCTGGTGGGCAACGGCGCCTTCGTGTTGAGTCACCGGGTGGTGAACGAGAAACTGGAGCTGACGCCCAATCCCTACTACTGGGATCGCGCCCACACGGTACTGACCCGCGTCACCTTCGTGCCCATCAACCAGGAGAGCGCGGCCACCCACCGCTATCTGGCCGGGGATCTGCACATCACCGAATCCTTCCCCAAAGAGCAGTACCAGAGCCTGATGGCCCAGATCCCGGGGGAGGTCTATACCCCGGAACAGCTCGGCACCTACTACTACGCCTTCAACACCCAGCGCCCGCCCCTCAATGATGTGCGGGTGCGCCAGGCGCTCTCCTACACCATCGACAGGGGCCTGATTGCCGACAAGGTGCTGGGCACCGGGGAGAAACCGGCCTACCACTTCACCCCGGACGTGACCGCCGGCTTCGACCCCAAGCCCAATCTGCTCTCCACCAGCAGCCAGCAGGCGCTGGACGAGCGTGCCAGAGCCCTGCTGAAAGAAGCGGGCTACGGCCCAAGCAATCCCCTCAAGCTGACCCTGCTCTACAACACGGCGGAAATTCACAAGAAGATGGCGCTGGCCATCGCCAACCTGTGGAAACAGAAGCTGGGGGCCCGGGTCGAGCTCACCAACCAGGAGTGGAAAACCTATCTCGACAGCCGTCAAAGCGGCCAGTTCGAGGTGATCCGCTCTTCCTGGGTCGCCGATTACAACGACCCCTCCGCCTTCCTCGGGCTCTGGGGATCGGGCCACAGCGGCAACATGGCCCGGTTCGCCAACCCGGCTTACGACAAGCTGCTGGCGCAGGCGGCCAACAGTCAGGATCCCGCAGAGCGGGCCCGCCTGTTTGATGAGGCCGAGGCCATCTTGCAGAAGGAGGCCCCCATCGCCCCCATCTACCAGTACACCAATGCCCGGCTCATCAAGCCCTGGCTCAAGGGGTATCCCATCAACAACCCGGAAGACGTGGCCTACAGCCGTCAGCTCTACCTCGTCAAACACTGAGTCCGGGGAGGGGTCGGGACATCTGACCCCTCCTGGCACTGTTCCTGTTCAAGTTCCCGGCCTAAAATGCCGCCTCTTTTCATTCATCAACCCCGTGATCCGATCCTGCCATGCGTGCTCTGCTCCTGATTGCCCTGTTTGTTGCCCTTCCCGCCAAGGCCGCCGATGAAACCGAATGCCGCCAGGCCTTCCTCGAATGGATGTTGAGCCAGCAGAAGCAGTTCAGCGACCGCAAGGCCAGCAAGATGGAGCGGCGCAATGCCGAACGAGCCATCGATCAGGCCCGGGATGCCTTCGCCAAGCAGGAGAGTTTCTGCCAGGCCATGGCCTGGGTCGCCAGCGCAGAAGACAATGACCCCCGCTTCAAGCCGAGGACGGGGGAGATCCACGACTTCACTCCCCGCGGCTGAGCCGCCATCTACGACTTTTTTCAGCCTTTCCCGTGTTGATTTATTGACCCAAGCCAAGGTGGTGTAACAGTCCGCATCTACAATGACGCCGTAACAATCACAAAAATAAAAAATAACTTTATCAGTTACTTGGCTCATTCAGGATGCGCACATGACCACAACCCGGCACGAAGGGGAGATCCGTTTCCCCGATCACATCTCACTGATCTCGACCACGGATCCCGCCAGTCACATCACTTATGCCAACCAGCACTTTTGCGATGTGGCGGGCTACAGCGCGACCGAAATGGAAGGGGAGCCCCACAATCTGGTCCGCCACCCCGACATGCCCAAGGCCGCGTTCGCCGACATGTGGCGCCGCCTGCAACAAGGCAAGAGCTGGATGGGGCTGGTAAAGAACCGCGCCAAGAGTGGTCAGTTCTACTGGGTCAACGCCTACGTCACGCCGATCCTCAACGATCAGCAGCAGATCATCGAATACCAGTCTGTCCGCACCCGTCCCCAGGATCACGACATCGCCTGGGCAGAGCAGCTCTATGCCCGGATCCGTGACGGCAAGGCACTGCCCTGGCTGACCCGGCTGACCCTGGAGCCGGGGCAGCTGTGTCTGCTGCTCTCTGGCACCGCCCTGCTCGGCATGGGGGCCAGTCTGGTCACCGGCCAGCCGGGGTGGGGAGTCATCACCCTGCTCTGCTTGCTGGCCCAGATGGGGCATGGCTGGCATCTGCAACGGCGGCTGGCCAGGCTGCTGGCCACGGCGGGCGAGGAGCAGGGCAGCGCCCTTTGCCAGGTACTCTATGCCAGGCGTCAGGACAGCCTGGCCGCCCTTGAACTGCTGCTGCGCATGAAGAAGGCGGAGCTGCGCGCCGTGGTGGGTCGCAGCGCGGACACCAACCAGCAGATCCTGCAGGCGGCGGAGGATGACAGGGGGCATATCCAGACCATAGACACTCACCTGCAACAGCAGCGGGCCCAGAGCGAGCAACTGGCGGCGGCCATCACCCAGATGAGCCAGTCCATCCGCGATGTGGCTGACAATGCCCACCAGGCCAATGCGCTGGTGGGCGAGGTCCAGCAGGTGTCCGCCAGTGGCCAGCAGGCGCTGGCCACAACCCGGGATTCGGTCGACAGGCTTCATCAGGAGCTGGACGCCAGCCAGGGCGTGCTGGCGCGCCTGACCCAGGACAGCCAGAAGATCAACGGCATTCTGGAGGTGATCGGGCAGATTGCGGATCAGACCAACCTGCTCTCCCTCAATGCGGCCATCGAGGCGGCACGGGCCGGTGAACAGGGGCGCGGCTTTGCGGTGGTGGCCGACGAGATACGGGCCCTGGCCCAGAAAACCCGCAGCTCCACCGGCGAGATAAGCGACATGATAGGGGCGCTGCAACAGAGCACCCGGCAACTGTCCGATGGCATGGAGCAGGGGGCCCAGACATCAGTGCTCTGCCAGCAGCACATGGGGGCCACCGCCGAGGTGCTCGACCAGATCAACCGGATGCTGGCCCGGGTGACCCACACCAGCGACGAGATAGCCCAGGCGGTGAGCCAGCAGGCGGATGTCACCAGCACCCTGGATCAGGGGATCCACCAGATCCACCAACTGGCGAGCCACACCGCGGACAACAGCCGTCAGGCCCTTGATGGCATCACCCTGCTGGTGGAGCGGCTGCAAAACCTCTCCCGCCTGATCAACCAGTTCCACGACTGACCCCCTTGCCGTGTAGTTTGGCGCGCCCCCGGGCGCGCTGCCGATCTCTCCTCTCCTTCACGACGACAGGCTCCCGCCGGGGGCAAGAAGTCCGTCTCAGGATTTGCCCTTGAACTGCTTGATGCTGCGCTTGCCCTGGGTGCGACGGTTCGCCTGCTTGTCTCTTGGCGCCCGTTTGCTCTCCCCGCTGGCGGGTTTGTCGGTCACCGGAAAACCTGCCAGCGCCGCCAGGGGCAGGGGCCGACCGGTCAGGGCCCGGATCCCCTCGAGCGCCTCCCCATCCCCGTGGCAGGTAAGGGAGATGGCCAGACCGCTCTGCCCGGCACGGGCGGTACGACCGATACGATGCACGTAGACGGGCGCATGGTCCGGCAGATCCAGATTGATCACCACCGGCAATGCCTCCACGTGGATGCCGCGCGCCATCAGATCCGTGGCCACCAGCACCCGCACCCTGCCCTCCTTGAAATCCGCCAGCGCCTGCTCCCGCGTGGCCTGATCCTTGTTTCCGTGCAGGGCTGCCACCGTCATGCCAGCCCTGGCGAGTTTCTTGGCCACCCCGTCCGCGTCGTCCCTGGCACTGATGAAGACCAGCACCTGGGGCCACTCTCCGGCCTCCAGCAGGGCGATCAGCGCAGGCACCTTGCTGCTCCTGTTGACCAGATAGAGCCGCTCCTCGATGTCGTTCACCAGGCTGTTGAGCGGCTCGGCCTCGATGCGCACCGGATCCTGCAGCAGGCCCGAGGCCAGGCTCTCCAGCTCGACCGGCAAGGTGGCGGAGAAGAGCATCTGCTGCCGCGCCTCCGGCATTGCCTTCATCAGCCACTGGATATCGGGCCAGAACCCCATCTCCAGCAGGCGATCCGCTTCATCCAGCACCAGCATGCGCAGGGCACCCAGCCCCAGCGTCTGCTGGGCCAGCAAGTCCCGCAACCGTCCGGGGGTCGCCACCAGCAGTTGGGGGCCGAGAGCCAGTTCCCGCTCCTGCCACTCCTGGGCCACCCCGCCACACAGGGTCAGAAGGCGCACCCCCAACCCGTCGGCAATCTCCTGCAGGGCGGCGCTCACCTGGCTTGCCAGCTCCCGGGTGGGTACCAGTACCAATCCCTGTACCCGGTCGCTGGCTGCGTCCAGCCTCTGCAGCAGCGGCAGGCCGAATGCCAGGGTCTTGCCACTGCCGGTCCTGGCCAGGGCAAGCAGATCCCGTCCTGACAAGGCAGCAGGAATGGCTAGCTGCTGAATGGGGGTCGGTTTTTCCAGCGCTGCGGGCAGCAGGGGCAACAGGGCGGGGTCAAGGGCGAGTTCGTCAAACGTCATGGGGATCGCAGATACAGGCTGAACGAGGATGTGGAGGCGAAGTCTAGCCAGACCCACCCCATAAGTAAAAGGTTCGGGAGCGCAATAAAAACGGCCTGCCCCGTGTGAACGGGGCAGGCCGTCAGGCAATCAGCCTGTGGCGCGACTTACAGAACGGCCAGGGCGGCGGCGTAGTTCGGCTCGTCGGCGACTTCAGCCACCAGCTCGCTGTGCAGCACCTTGTCATGCTCATCCAGTACCACGATGGCACGGGCAGCCAGACCCACCAGCGGGCCGGAGGAGAAGGCCACGCCGTAGTCCTGCAGGAAGGAGACGCCACGCAGGGTGGAGAGGTTCACCACCTTGTCCAGACCCTCGGCGCCGCAGAAACGGGCCTGGGCGAACGGCAGGTCGGCGGAGATGCACAGCACGACGGTGTTGTTCAGGGCGCTTGCCTGCTCGTTGAACTTGCGCACGGAAGTGGCACAGGTCGGGGTGTCGACGCTCGGGAAGATGTTCAGGATCTTGCGCTTGCCGGCGAAGGTCGCCAGGGTCGCATCGGACAGATCGCCAGCAACCAGGGAGAAGGGCTTGGCCTGCTCACCGGCAACGGGGAAGTGACCGGAGACGGAGACGGGGTTGCCTTGCAGGGTGACGGTATTGCTCATGTTAGGTCCTTGATGATTGATGTGGGATCCAGGGTCCCCAGTATAGGCCCGCCACGGGATGACAAACACCCGCTAATGAAAGGGATTTGGCATCCCTTTGCGTCCCCCCTGCTCCAGGGGCAGATCAGCGGCCACTGGCATGGACCCGGACAAAGAGGAGAAGAGGGCTTGACCTTGGACTTTACACCAAGGTTTACACTCGGCTCAGTCATCCAGGATCCCGCAGGGGCGGGATCCCTCAAGAGGAACGCATCATGAGCAAATCCTGCTGCAGCCATCAACACGCCGCCGCCCCCATCAAGGCCGTCAGCAAGGCCGCCACCCCACAGGCCGGGCACAGCCACACCAGCCACTGCTGCGACAACGCGGCACAGGCCAGTGGTGTCGCCAACCCGACCCGCCACGATCATCAGGGGCAAGGTGGCGCAGACGGCCCGGGGGATGAAGAGCCCCCCAGAGGCACTTGCGCCACCGACACAGCCCACGACCACGATCATCATGAGCAGGGGCACGAGCACGCCCATACGGCCGCCGCGACCGAGCCGCCGCTGGCTACCCCCGAGCAAAACAGCCGCCGCCATAGCTGGCAGGTGCTGGGCATGGATTGTCCCAGCTGTGCCCGCAAGATAGAGACCGCCGTCAGCCGGGTGGAGGGCGTACAGCAGGCCCGCGTGCTGTTTGCCACCGAGAAGCTGGTGGTGGATCTGGCCCCCGGCCTCTCCCCCGACCCCGTCACCGCCGCCGTGCTGGCCGCCGGCTTCCAGCTCAAAGGGGGAGCTCAGAACACGGCTCGCAGCGAACCGGGCCGCAGCCCTCTGATGCAGAGAGTCAGCAACCTGCTCGACAAATACTGGCAGCCCCTGTCGCTCGCCGGCTTGATGGGGATGGCGGCCCTGCTGCCGAACCAGCTCGGTCAGCCGCTCTTTACCCTGGCCACCCTCTGGGGGCTGTGGCCCGTCGCCCGCAAGGCGTGGGCACTGACCAGAAGCGGCTCTCCCTTCGCCATCGAGACCCTGATGACGGTCGCCGCCGTGGGGGCCCTCTTCCTCGGCGAAACCGCCGAAGCGGCCATGGTGCTGCTGCTCTTCATGCTGGGGGAACATCTGGAAGCCTATGCCGCCGGCCGCGCCCGCGCCGGGGTCACCGCCCTGATGGCGCTGGTGCCCGACAAGGCGCTGCGCATCCGCACCACTGCCGAGGGCGAGGTGCGGGAAGAGGTCGCTGCCGACCAGCTGCGCCCCGGTGACATCATCGAAATCGCCCCGGGTACCCGCCTGGCCGCCGATGCCCGCCTGCTCGACCCCCTCGGCGCCTTTGACGAGAGCGCCCTGACCGGCGAATCCATCCCGGTGGAGCGCCGCCGGGGTGACAAGGTCCCCGCCGGCAGTCTGGCGGCGGACCGGGTGCTGCGCCTCGAGGTGGTGTCCGAACCCGGCAACAACGCCATCGACCGCATCCTGCATCTCATTGAGGAGGCCGAGACCCAGCGCGCCCCCATCGAGCGCTTCATCGACCGCTTCAGTCGCTGGTATACCCCGGCCATGATGCTGGTCGCCCTGCTGGTGGTGCTGGTACCGCCGCTCGCCTTCGGCCAGAGCTGGGACGAGTGGGTCTATCGCGGGCTGGCGCTGCTGCTGATCGGCTGCCCCTGCGCCCTGGTCATCTCCACCCCGGCGGCGGTCACCTCGGCACTGGCGGCAGCCACCCGGCAGGGTGCCCTCATCAAGGGGGGCGCCGCGCTGGAGCGGTTGGCCCACATCGATACCCTGGCCTTCGACAAGACCGGCACCCTGACCCTGGGCAAGCCGCAGCTGACCGAACTGGTGAGCCTCGATGGCCAGCCGGAGGCCGAACTGCTGGCGCTGGCGGCCGCCATCGAGCAGGGCTCCCACCACCCGCTGGCCCGCGCCGTGGTGACGGCGGCAGGGAAGCGGGGTCTTGCCCTGGCGGCGGCCCAGGATCTGCGCGCCCTGCCCGGCATGGGGGTAGAGGGTCGCATCGACGGCGCTCTCTGGCAATTGCTGGCGCCGAGTCGGGTCGCCTCCCTCGATGACGCAACACGGGGCCGGGTCGCCGCCCTGGAGCTGCAAGGCAAGACAGTGGTGGTGCTCGGTCAGCCCGACGCCGCCCCGGCCGCCCTGCTGGCCCTGCGCGACCAGATCCGGCCGGAAGCGGCTGCGGCGCTGCAAGAGCTCAACCAGCTCGGCCTGCAGAGCATCATGCTGACCGGGGACAACCCCCGCGCCGCCGAGGCGATCGCCACCGAGCTCGGCATGGGCTGGCGCGCCGGCCTGCTGCCGGAAGGCAAGGTAGAGGAGATAAGCCAGCTCGCCAGCACCCGCAAGGTGGCCATGATCGGCGACGGCATCAACGATGCACCGGCCATGAAGCGGGCCAGCATCGGCATCGCCATGGGAGGCGGCACCGACGTGGCGCTGGAAACCGCCGATGCGGCGCTGACCCACAACCAGCTCGGCGGGGTCGCCGCCATGATCCGGCTCTCCCGCGCGGCGCTGGCCAACATCCACCAGAACATCGCGCTGGCGCTGGGGCTCAAGGCCATCTTCCTGGTCACCAGCCTGCTCGGCATCACCGGCCTGTGGATTGCGGTGCTGGCCGACACCGGCGCCACCGCCCTGGTCACCGCCAACGCCCTGCGCCTGCTGCGAAAACGCTAGTCCGGCCGTAAACTGCACAACCAACAGCCGCTCCAACGGGGCGGCTTTTTTATTGCCTCGCCCACGAGCAAAGAAAAAGCGCGGCTGCCGGTCGGCAGTCGCGCTTTGCTTACTCTCTCGGTGTTATCCCGCCCTTGGCGAGGCGGAATTCAACCCGGGGCTGCCGAGCCAGCCCCGGGCTCGATGGGAAAGACTTACTTGGCGCTGCACTCCTGGATGATGACGCTGCCCACCTCGCCGGAAGTCTGGGTCGGGTCAACCTTCACCAGGAAGCTCCACAGACCCTGTTCCAGCGTGATGCTGTTGTTGCCCATGCCACCGTCGCCGTGCTGGAGCGGGTAAACCTGCTCGGGCTCCAGTGCGATCAGGGTGCCACCGGCATCCTTCACGAAGAACTGCTTGCTCCAGTTGCCATCGTCGTTGGCAAACTTGAAGTCAAAGCTGCCCGCGTAGTTGAAGGCGGCCTGATAGATAGCGAGGTTACCTTCCATCCCCTTGTAGCTCAGCTGGTAGGCCGGCTGGGCGTTCCAGTCGCTCAGACTGCCGCGCACATAGAGCGGGAAGCCGAGCGGATTGCCCGCGACGGTATCCAGCACCTTGCAGCTCTGCGCCGGTTCGGTGTAGCTGACACTCAGGGTGGGCTTGTCCTTGTTCATGGCGGTGAAGACAAACTTGTAGGTGCCAGCCTTCTCCACGTTGAACGGCAGATCCCCGCCATTGGCACAGAGCGTATTGACCTGGCCGGTCGCAAGCTGGTCGGTATCGCTGCACTTGCCGTAATTGACGGGGCCGCTCCACTCGTTGCCAGCGATCTTCACCTGGGTCGACCCCAGCTGATCCGCCGTCACCTCGGTGGTGAACTCATAGGTGAAATTGCCACTGAAGTTCATCTTGTTGACCGGATCCCACTGATTCAGGAAACCGCGTACGAACACCTCGGTGTCACCGAAGGGAGGCAAGGTGCTCAGATCCGTCTTCTTGCTCACCGGCAGCCCTGCGCCTTGGGCACCGCTCTGCGGCTTGACGAACACCGCCGCCGACCAGGCGCCAAGGGTCAGCTGACCGCTGTCATTGGCCGCACCGCTGGCGATGCTGTCGGAGTCACGGTGGGCACCGCTCAGGACCATGCCGGTCAGATCGATGGGCTGATCCTTGCCGTCACGGAAATCGCCGATGCTCTGGGGCTGATTGGTGGCGTTGATCATCACCACCAGGCCGTCGATGGCCGGATCCAGATCCGCACCGGCGCCCACCCCGTCATCCACGCTCATCACGATGAGACCCGGGATCTGCTCAGGGCCGGTGTTGCGGAAGTCGACCCGCTTGATCACCTCGGCGCCGCTGCCAAGACGCAGCAGACGAGAGGATTGACGCAGTTCGGAGAGCTCCTGGTAGAAGTTCACCATCTGATGCATCTCGGCCGAACCCGGCTTGGCGTGCTGGCCGAGCACCTGCTCGATCAGCTCGTAGTTGGCCTCGTCCTTGTCCTTGCGCGGCAGCCCTTTGTCAAAATTATTGTCACTTAAGCCGTAGTCGACCCGGTTGTACCAGTCACCGGAGTCGTAGCTGTCCCGCTCCATGGACTTGGAACGCAGCAGCTCGACACCCGCGTGGGTGAAGGGAATGCCCTGACCCAGCATGGCGGTCGCCAGAGAGACCCCCTGCATCCGCACCAGGTCGGCCCCGGCGGGTGCCTTGTACACCAGGTTGTCGAACAGAGTCTGGTTGTCGTGCTTGTCGACATAGTTCTGGATTTCGGTCGGATCCTGGGCATAGCCCGCCGGTTGACCGTTGTAGTCGATGTCGGAGCCTTTCTTCGGTATGCCGTCCTTGTCGGTCAGCACGAACTCCTTGAGGTTGCCCGCCATGCCGAGGCGCACCAGATCGGACTGATGCAGGGCGGTGGCGAGATCGACGCCGTCCAGCTCGTTGGCATCCACCAGGGCGCCGTTGCCAAAGCCCTGGGTCTTGCGAATGGCTTCGCCGCCGTCGAACGGGCTGCCGCCGCGCACCGCATCACGCAGCCGGTCGGAGAAGGAGCCGATGCCGGTACCGGCCAGGTGCTTCTGGGTCGCCTGTACGAAGCGCTTGTCATCCTGTACCTCGCCGAAGTTCCACCCCTCGCCGTAGAAGTACATGTCCGGATTGACCTTCTTCACCTCGGCCAGGGCCTGCACCATCTGATCTTTCGGGTGATGGCCCATGAGGTCGAAGCGGAAGGCATCGATCTTGTAGTCCCGTGCCCAGGTGACCAGGGAGTCATCCATCAGCTTGGCGAACATGGCGTGTTCCGGCGCCGTGTTGGAGCAGCAGGTGGAATTTTCCACCGAACCGGTCTCCGGATTGAGGCGCTGGTAGTACCAGGGCACAATCTTGTCGAGCACGGATTTAGAACCGAGACCCGCTTCGTTGGTGTGGTTGTAGACCACGTCCATCACCACGTTCATGCCGATGTTCTGCTTGATGGCCTGCACCATCTCGCGGAACTCCTTGATCCGGGTCGCCCCCTCCGCATTGGTGGCGTAGGAGCCTTCCGGGGTGGTGTAGTGGTAGGGGTCATAGCCCCAGTTGAAGGAGTCCACCCCGCGCAGATAGCCGTACAGCTCCTGCACCACGGGGTTCTCCTTGCTGTCGCTGGCTTGCAGATCACCGAGCACGGCTTCGATGGTCTCGCCGCCACCACAGTGGCTGGCAAACCTGGAGTTCTTGACCTCGGGATTGACCTCGCACAGCTTGCTGAAGTCATCGCCGATGTTGGCCACCTTGGCCGGATCCTCGTTGACGGTAGCGATGTCGAACACCGGCAGCAGGTGCAGGTGGCTGACGCCGCTCTTGGCCAGGGATTTCAGGTGGGTGACGGGCACGCTGTCGCTGTCGGTCAGCCCGAGGAACTTGCCGCGGTGCTCCACCGGCGTCGACTCGTCGTTGCCGGTCAGATCCCGGACGTGGGCCTCATAGATGGTGATGTCGGCGGGGTTCTTCTGGCTGTGGGGCGCCTTCAGGCTGTCCCAGCCTTCCGGCTTGAGGGCCGGATCGTCGAGATCCACCACCTGGCTGAACTCGGAGTTCATCGCCAGGCTCAGGGAGTAGGGGTCGGTCACCTGATAGGATTCCAGCTTGCGGCTGACCGGGTGATAGACCTGGATATCGTAGCGGTAGTATTTGCCGACAAGATCGCTGCCCCCCTGCACGCTCCAGCTGCCGCTGGCCTCGTCCAGGGTCATGGCGCGCTCGCCAAGCGACTTGTGCTGCTCGTCGAACAGCGCCAGCTTGACCGACTTGGCGGTCGGCGCCCAGAGCCGGAAGGTGACATTGCCCCCCTCCACCACGGCGCCGTAGGCCAGCTTGGTGGCCGCTTCGCTGTAAAGAGCATCGAGGGCACCGGCACTCTGCACCAGGGTCGCCCCCTGCAGGATGCCGTCCGCATCGGTCCCGATGGCGACCAGCTCACCCTTGAGCAGGGGCTTGAGATCTTTTCCCGCAGGCAGGGCGAAGGCGGCGGCATCCTTGAGGTGCGGGTATTTGGCCTGCTGCTCTTCGGTCAGGCTGGTCGGAGTCAGCTTGAGGTAGGGGAAATCGAATACGCCCTCGCTGTTTGCCGTGATGGTGCCTGACTCTGTGTAGTAGAGGCGCACATAGGGCTTGTCCTTGCCCCCTTGCCAAATCAGGGTGTTGTCGTCGATGAGATGGGCACTGGCCCCCGCCACGCCGAAGGCGGCGGTGAAGGCTTCCGCCCGGCTGCCGAAGATCTCGTTCTTGCCGGCGACGATGGCCACGGTGCGATCCGGGTGATCGTTGAAGACCACCTTCATGTCGCTGCCGGTCAGGTTCGCGAGATCGCCGTTGCGGGCGATGAAGTTGATGCAGCCTTCCATCTTGGAGAGCGGCACGACCCAGGCCGGACCAAAACTGTCCGCCGCGGACGGCGTCTTGCTCTTGTCATCCCAACCGGTGTTGAGGCCGCCCTCCGAGGTCGAGTTGCAGGCATCGTTGTTCCACAGGTGCAGGCTGTGGCTGGCGAACGGGCCGGTGACACCGCGCGCCGCGCTGGTCTGGGTATCCACCAGGGCGATGACCGCTTCGTCAGGGCCGGCCGTCAGCAGTTCGGCCGGGGGCTGGACGTTGGGAAGACGAGCGACGGGCTCATCCTGAGGGGCAGGAGCAGAAGAACTGTTGTCGTTACAGCCTGACAAAAGCGCGAGCAGTGAGGCTGTTACCAGCGCCACTTTGGTCTTTTTCATATCCATTTTTTTATAATTCCCGCTGTAGTTAGTCTCGATATCCGAGTACCCGGTCATTGCCGAGCGGTGTCATATTAATCAGCGGGAATTGCCGTAAATGTGAGCGGATGGGCAAAAAAAACCAATCCGCATCAACAAGATAACGTTTTCATAACGAAAACTCGATCGCGCTCACAGACCTGGCACCGCTTTCGGCCCATACCAGCGGGAAGAGGGGAGCGAGTGACGAAATCAATGTCCAATCAAATGGATAGAGGGGGCTGGGTGATGAAACGGATTGAGGAGCAGGCCAGGCGGCTGGACCAGGAGTATCAGGGCATTGCCCAGTTGTTCGATCAGTTCTGCCAGCAGGCCGGCGTGCTCGCCGAACGCTATCACTTCTTCAACTGGCCGGATTATGAAGAGAGCCCGCCCCTCGCCCGCGCCTTCACCCTGCTGGGGGAACCACGGGAGCTGCGGCTGCGCTGTCAACCCGGCGAGGGGGGTTCCCTGAACGGCCTCCTCCAGGTGTGTGGCGAGGAAGGCAAGGTTCACGCCAGCCTGAGCTTTCATGCCGACGGCCACCTGCTGCTGGAGCCGGGCCGCCTGCTCGACGACCCGCCGGGACTGCTGCTGAGGCTGATGCTGGGCTCCCTCTGGCAGGATCAGGGGAGCGAGCCTCCCCGCTGACGCCCGCCAGGGGCGTCAGTCGGCAGACACTTCGATGGTCAGGTGCACCAGCTCCTCGTGGATGGCGAGGCGCTCGCGGATCGCCTGTGCCGGGACCGGGGTCGCCATCTGCAACGACATCGCGGCGGCATACTGCGTCTGCCCCACCCGCCAGACGTGCAGATCGCGGATCTCGGCGCCAGGCAGCTCGGCGATCACCTCGCGGATCTCGTCCACCAGGGGCGCATCCATCTCCGCATCCAGCAAGACGCGCCCGGTATCACGCAGCAGCCCCCTGGCCCACACCGCCACCAGCACGGCCCCGGCGATGCCCATCAGGGGATCCAGCCAGTCCGCCCCCCAGAACATGCCTCCCACCAGCGCCAGAATCGCCAGCACCGAGGTGGCCGCGTCCGCCAGCACGTGGAGGTAGGCGGCGCGCAGGTTGAGATCCTGATGGCCGTGGTGGTGATCGTGCGAGTGGTCGTGATGACCGTGATGGTGGTCGTGACCATGGTGATGGCCGTGATCGTCCCTGAGCAGCCAGGCACAGGCCAGATTCACCAGCAGGCCCAGCAGGGCAATGCCGATCGCCTGCTGATAATGGATGGGGCTGGGGTCCAGCAACCTGGCCACCGACTCGAACAGCATCAACCCCGCCACCCCCACCAGCAGCAGGGCGCTGCTGAAGCCCCCCAGCACCTCTATCTTCCAGGTACCAAAGCTGAACCTGTGATCCCGCGCGAAGTGGCGGGCAGCGCGATAGGCCAGCACCGAGAGGCCGAGGGCCAGGGCATGGGAGCTCATGTGCCAGCCGTCGGCCAGCAGCGCCATGGAGTTGTAGAACCAGCCGCCACCGATCTCCGCCACCATCATGACGACGGTGAGCAGCACGGCCCAGCGGGTCTTCTGTTCGGCCAGGGGATTCCCTTCGTGGACGACGGGGTGGTGGCAGTGGGATGTGGCGAGGGATGGCATGGATTTCTCCTGAAAACGAGGATGCTATATACTATACCCCAGTATAGTTTTATTGATCGAGAGGATCCTGCATGTCACACACGGTTCACGACAAGAAGAAGCTGCTGGCTCGGGTCAGGCGCATCAAGGGGCAGACCGGCGCCCTGGAGAGCGCCCTGGAACAGGAAACAGACTGCGCCGCCATCCTGCAGCAGATTGCCGCCATCCGCGGCGCCGTCAACGGCCTGATGCTGGAGGTGCTGGAGGGACACATGCGCGAGCATCTTGGCGCCGAGGAGGCGACCCATGCCGAGCGGCTGGAGGATCTGGATCAGGTGGTGAGGGTACTGCGTTCCTATCTGAAATAAGGGCGCCCGGTGATGACGGGCGCCCCTGTCAGTCGAAGTCCGCGTAGGGAGTGAGAGGCCTTGGCGGCATATCGAGATCCCCTTGCCAGGGCTTGAAGGTGTAGCGCAGGAACAGGGTGACATGGCTGGGGGCATAGTCATCCGCCTGCTGGATGTCCACCCGGCCACCGATGCGCCAGTGCTCCGTCAGCCTGTGTTCCACCACGCCATTCAGGGTGTAGCCGAATCCACTGCTACTGCCCCCTTTCACAGGCGCATTTCTGTCTGGCAAACCGCTTGGCAACAGGCCTTCCAGCGGGTAGCGGCGACTGTCGTCAGTACGGGCGTAGGACCAGGATCCCGATCCACCCAGCTCCCACGACCAGTCCGGGGTACGCTGCCGGTAGCTCACCGGCACCGAGAGCGAGAAGTACCCCTGCGGGCTGTAATAACCCCCCTGCCCCAGGGTATAGCCCCCCAGATCCTGCTGGTAGTGCCACAGCATGGTGCTGAGCCCCACGCTGGCACGGCGATGGGTCTCGTTGACGAACTTGTAATAGCCCCCTCCCATGAGCCGGGTGCGCCAGTTGTCGGGCACGTTCTTGCCGGTCAGCAGGTGCTGCTGGGCGCTGCCCCAGAACCCGACGGCCCCTCCCAGATCCCGGCTGAGATCGAGGCGGACCCCGTTCGCCCGCACCCCGCCCCAGCTGATGCCCGTGCCCGGATCCACCGTTCCCCCATAGGAGAGCAGCGAGCTGCTGACGGGCCGACGCGAGAGGGTCATCCCCCACCCCAGCGTGTGCCAGTCACCGGTCAAGGTGGCGCCACCAACCCAGTCCACCACCTCGAAACCGAGGGGCGTGGTCCCCAGATCGAACGCCCAGGCCCCCCGCTGCCAGCCTGCCGCCAGGGTGGTCCCCCGGCTCTGCTGGTGCGCGTCCCCGCGACAGTCCCTGGCCGCACAGGTACCGAACTGCGCCCGGTAAGGGGAGTCCGGCAGATCTCCGGCATCCATGTCGACCAGTTCAAGGCGGCCGAAGGCGGTACCACCGGCCAGCGGCGTATCCAGTTGCGCCATCTGGGTCAGCGCCCGCAAATCCGAGTAGCCCCCGGTACCGCTGGAGCCCCAGTAATCGCTGTCGAGGGAGAAGGTGGTCTGGCTCTGCCGGTAATGCCTGTCGAGATCGCTGCGCAGGCCGGATGCCAGCCACCCCTCCCCATCCTGACTGCGGGCCAGCCGGGTCAGCTCGCCCCCCTCCAGATCCTCGCGGGGGGCCAGACCTGCGGCCACCAGCCCCTTGCGATCCCGCACCAGGGCCTCTTCCACATCATGCTCGGCAACGCGCTGGCGGGCGGCATCGCGCCAGAACAGTGCCGCCTGCTGGGAGGCCGGTTGCAGCGCCACCAGGGGTTCGTAGTCGGTGAAGATGGCGCGGGCTGTCTCGCCCTCTCCCAGCGCCTGATAGAGATTGGCTACCCGGCGGTAGTAGTTGGCCCCCTCCGGGGGCAGCGGGCTGACCGGCCAGGCGGGCAGCCAGTGACGGGCCTTTGCCAGATCGCCCCTGGCCTGGGCCAGTTCGGCCATGCCAAGCCTGGCCTCGGGCTGTTGCGGCGTGCGGGCAAGCACCTCCTGATAGCGCTGCTCCGCCAGTGCATAGCCCCCCCAATCCGTGGCCCATTCCGCCAGCATCAGGCTTACCTCTTCATCCGGCTGCAACGGCTGAAGCAGGCGTTCGGCCCCCTCATCATCCCCGGCCTCGTGACGCGCCCTCGCCCTGGCGAGCACCTCGCCGCGGGCGAGGCGCTGATCCAGCGCATCCATGTCCTGTGTCCAGCCGGACCTAGGGATGGCGGCCAGCACCCCTCTCGCCTCCACCATCTTGTCCTGCCCCGAGAGATAGAGGGCGGTGGCGTAGCGCAGGGTGGCATCCTGCGGGTGCGCCGCCAGCCGTTCTCGCAAGAGCCGCTCCCCGCTGCCAGCCTCCCCGAGGCGGGCCCGGGTATCGGCCACTCGATAGGCCAGCCACACCTCTTCCGGGGTCAGCGCAAGTGCCTGCTCGCGAAGGCGCAGCGCCGCCGCCACCTTGCCGGCCCGATCAAGCTGATCGGCCTCCTCCTGCAACAGCCCGGCCTTGAGCCGCCGCCCTTCGGCCTGCATCCCGGGGGTGCCCTGCTGCTCCAGCAGGGCCAGGGCACGTGCCGGATCCTGCTCCTTGTAGAGATCGAACAGGCGGGCCAGGGCCCGCTCCCGCGCGCTCCCCATGGCGAGCGCCTTGCGGTAGGCAGACTCCGCGTCGGCATCGCGATGGCGGCCACGCTCGCTGTCTCCAAGCCCCAGCCAGGCTTCGGGCTCACGCCCATCCTGGGCGATGGCACGGCGATACAGGGTCGCCGCCTCATCCCACTGCTCCCGTTCCAGGGCGCTGCGCCCCTGGCTCACCAGCAGCCAGTAGCGGTTGGTAGCCAGCAGGCTGCGCCATTTGTCCTTGTCGGTCACCTCGGGGTGTGCCAGCACCCGTTCAAACTGGGCGATGGCCAGCGCTCGCTGATCGTTGCGGGAGTAGGCCTGCCCCAGGGCCCCCATGAGTTCAGGATCCCCCGGGTTGGCAGCCAGGGCACGCTGCAAGCGGGAGATGGAGGCACCACCTCCCGCCGTGCTTGCGAGCGCCGACTGGCGTGCGCGATAGGCAGGCGAGGCCCACTTCTCCTCCTGGGTAGCGAGCAGCTGTTCCGCCTTGGTAGTATCCCCTTCGCCAAAGAGCACCATGTACTCCTGCAAGGCAGCAATGCTCCCGGGCCCGATGGGCAGGGATTCGATGTCCGCGAGCCAGATCTCGGCGGCCTCGTCCCGCTGATAGGGATCTCGCGCCATCTCGCGCAACAGGTTCTGCGCCCCCTGGCGCCGACCCTCCGCCAGATAGAGGCGAGCCAGCCCGCCCCGCACTCTGGGCTCACCCGGATATTGCCGGTTGAGTGCCTCCAGGGCCGCCAGCCCCTTTGCCTTCATGGCCGGGATCCGTGTCTGCAACAGGGCATAATCCACCGCCACGTCGAGATTGGGGGGCAAATCACCGGAGAACAGGGAGCGATAGAGACGCTCGGCCTCCTCCAGCCTGCCGGCGCTGGTCAGCAGCCTGGCTTGTTGCAGTTGCTGGCGCCTGGCCGGTTCGTTCAGGGCCAGGTTGGCCATGCCCTGACGATAGAGCGCAGAGTCGGGGTCTTGCTTGCCAAGGCGGGCCAGCAGTGCCCCGGCCTCCTTGACCTTGCCCTGGCGCAGGGCCTGACGGGCCTGGGCTGCCAGCAGCTCCGGATGATCGGGCTCCACCAGGGAGAGGGAATAGAGGCTGTTGCTGACGAGATCTTCCCGCCCACGGGCCTAGCCAATCCTGACCTGCTCCAGCAGCCAGGCCACCGGCTGTACCGTCCCTTGCGCCAGGGCTCCGCTCATCAGGCAGGCGAGCAGGCACCCCAGGGTCACTCTGCCTGACATGATTCGCTCCAATCCGGCTGCAGGGTACCGTCGGCGGCAAAGCGATAACGCCCCTGATCCCAGCCTGCGCCGAACAGGGTCAGCACGCTGCCGTAGTAGGCATCCGTATCCAGCCCGTGATCGGAGACCTGCTTGCGCAAGGTGACCTGCGCCGGCAAGCCCCGTGACAGGGGCAGAAGGGCGGCGGCAAAGCCGCTCGGCCCCTTGCCCTGAACCTGTCCACTTTGGCTGGAGACCCGCTCGGGAAGATGACCCGATTCGGTCAGCTGCGCCAGCATGGGGGCAAAGTGGGCCACCAGAGAAGCCCTGGCGGGATCCTCCTCGCTCAGCATGCCGAGCCAGAGATAGACGCGGATGGCGTCATAGCCACCGGTGTCGTCCTTGTCCGCCGTCACCTGCCATCCCTTGTCGGCCTGCCAGTCCACCCAGTCCGGGGCAAAGCCACGGGGCGCACTCTCCTGCAGCAGCTTGGGCAAGAGGGCCCGCATCTCGCCCCAGGGCCCCTTGAAGGAGGCGAATCTGGCCAGCAGTTGTGGAGGCAGATAGCTGGGGTTGAGGGTCCAGCGTCCCTCCCCCTCATAGCCTTTCGCCCCGGGCAGCAACACGGGGCCGAGACCCGGCAGCGTGGCGACCTCTTCCCGGGCGATGCGGCGCAGCAACAGGGTGCCGAGGGCAGAGTAGCTGTGGTTGTCCCACAGGCGACCCGCCTCCAGCAGGCTGTAGGCTATCCAGAGATCCGAATCGGACGCGCTGTTCGCATCCAGCACGCCCCAGTTGCCGTCCTGCTGCCTGCCCCAGAGCCAGGATGGCAGGAAGCCGGTCAGATCCCCGCGGGCGAGCTGCCGCTCCGTCCAGTCGAGCAGGCGGGCAAAGGTCTCCCTGTCATCGTTGACCAGGGCGAAGAAGAGGGCATAGCTCTGGCCTTCCGAGGTGGTGATGCGGCGCCCGTCGGCAGGGTCGATGACCCTGCCCTCTTCGCTGATGTAGTGCTGGCGAAAGTGATCCCACTCCGGCCAGTGGCAGACGGCCTACGCCGGGAGGGAACAAAGGGCCCAGAGGAGCAGGGCACCACAGACTTTTTTCATCTGAGTCATCTCTTAATCTTCCTTCAGACGGCGACGACTGGCACTGGCAAGCAGCACCCGCAGGCCCCAGCCCAGTACCAGCATGCAGAGCAGGGTCAGCCCGGCAAGACGCACCGGATAACGGGCAAACAGTTGCCAGAGACGCTCCCACCACGGCAGGTAGCCCACCTCGTAACGATCCCCCACCACCAGGCTCTTCACCCCGGATTCCCGGATGATGGCCACCGAGCCTGCCACCTGATCGCGCAGGGTCCGGGTCTGCAGGACATCATTGAGCAATGTGACCCCCGCCGGTCCATCCGCCAGCAGTGCGACCAGGCTGCGCTGATCATGGGTCGGCGATTGCAGCCCCAGGATGACGGCGATGGCCCGGTTGCCCGTCATGCCCACCCGGGCCTGGGGCTGGCGATCGGCCATGGTGTGCAGCAGATCCCCCTTGTGCTGGCGGGTTGGCTCGTTGACCCAGCTGCGCGTGGATTGCAGCAGGGCGTCGGGAGCCAGATCCCCTCGAAACTCCTCCGGCAGGGTGCCGATGAGCAGGGTATCCCGATCCGCGGTGCGCGCCCGCTCCCAGTCGTCCAGAACCTGCAGGGAGAGCGCCGGATACCCGGTCTCGGCCCCGATGGCACCGATGGCATCGAGCAAGGTGGTGATCTGCCCGGGATGGGGTCTGGCCGGCATGACAATCTGGGTGTCGGCGAGATCCGCCATCCGGCTGAACGGGAAGCCGGCATAGGCGAACGCCTTGAGGTCGGGCATCTCGATGAAGTGACGATAACCGGTGAAGTCGATGGTGGAGCCCTCGTCGATGCGCACCTGATGGGCAGGCGGCATCACCAGATCGCAACGGCCATCCTCCGTCCCTCCCATGTATTGCTGGGCATACTCGAACGAGAAGCTCAGGCTGTTGGCCTGGGTGGTCTTGAGCCCGGGCATGCGCAGCGCCATGGTGTCGCCGTCGTCGGCAAACCAGAGCGGCAGGGTCAGCAACCGCTCACTCTTGACCTCGCCGGGCTCGAGCGTGAACGACTTCATGAGCTGGCCGTTGACCCCCACATCCAGCCGGGAACCGTCGCGCAGGGTGGGCGAGGTATGGTGATACTTCAGCTCCGTCCTGATGCCGTTCTCCCCCAGCAGATAGAGATCCGGCGGCAGGCGCAGCGTCAGGCTCATGGGCCACAGCGTGCGTCCCGTTGCCTGCAACTGGCCCGGGTACTCCGTGAGCTCATCAAAGCGCATCTTGCGATCCAGTCGCACCCAGTTCGGGGCATCGTAGGGTTGACGCGGCAAGAGCGGCTTCACCTCGTCCACCATGACGCTCTGGCCACGCAGCATGACATCGCCTCGCGCCAGCCCCTGCACCGCCGTCAGCAGATCCTGCTGATCCCGCCCCAGGATCAGCAGCAGCTTCACATAGGGGTTGTCGGGGGAGCTGATCATGTCGATGGTGGGCCCCTTCACCTCGGGATAGTCCACCAGGAAATCGGGGCGCGCGTCATTGGTGGCAAAGATCACGGCGTTGCGATCCGGCAACTGGTTGATGAGCACCGGGAAATGCTGGCCCCGCCACTGGGCCTTGGTGCCGAACCAGGAGGCCAGCACCGCCGCCGCCTGCTGCTGCTCCGGGGGCACTGAGCCCGTGAACACCATGGGCAGAGTCAGCTTGCCATTGTCCCGCACGTCGAGGAACGGCATGGGGAAGAAGGAGAGCTCGTTGCGCACCGGCAGGGTCTGCAACTGCAGGGTCAGCTTGCTGTCCCGGTTGACGTTGAGCCAGAGGGTATCGCTCGCCGGGTTCTCGCACACTTTCCGATAGTGGCCGACGAAGCTCACCTTGAGGCGGTTGAAATCCTTGGCATAGCGGGGATCCAGCTCGATGCTGGCATGGGTCATCGTCCCCATCTGATCCTGGTTGAGGGCCGTCACCCCCATCAGCTCGTCATTGAGATAGACCTTGACCTGGGAGATGAGCGGCAGCAGGGAGGGCGATGGCGTGAAGTTCAGATCCAGGGTGGCCCGGGTCACCACCTCGTCCCGCCGCACGGTGAAGTCGGCCAGTCTGTCTGGCGCATTGCCGCGCAGGGACAGGGTGCCTGGCGATGATGCCATCTGTTCGAAGCTCATCCCCTGGGTGCGCACCGGAGCGGGAACGGGCGGCAGGGGGCCGACGGCCTCGGCGGCGGTCGCACCCTGTGCCATCAGCAGGAGAGGAATAAGGTAGCGTTGTGGTTTCATCATCCTTTCACTGTCTGTGAGGTCGGAGTCCCGGCCCGGAAATCTGGGGAGACGCGACGGGGAACGAAGGAGAGGAGCCAGCGAGCCAGCTTCTCGAGGAGGATACAAACAAAGCCGATGGGTGAGGTACGGGCCAGACGCCAGTAAGCTCCCCAGCCGAGCAGGGTAATGTCGATCAGGCTGTGGAGGGGGCGATCCTTGCCCAGACGCTGCTGCCACAGGGACCAGGTATCGGCCCGGGCGAAGGTGCACTGGATGAAGGCGACATGCTGTGCCTGCGCCATGGGTTCCAGCTCCAGTCCCAGCTTGCAGCCGAACACCCGCTGCACCTTGGCGGCGAACGCCTGCTCCCGTTGGTCATGGCGCAGCAGCAACCAGACCCTCTCCTTGTCGGCCAGGGGCAGGGGCGCCTCGAGCAGCACCCCGACCCCCCGTTGGAGTAATCTCTGACAGTACAGGGGTAGAGGTGACCGTTCGCCAGCCTGATGGCCGCCGGCATCACCATCTCCACCCTGGGATTGGCACGGACCTGCCGCGACTCGAAGGCCACCGCCAGGGCGCCGCCCAGTATGGTCATGTTGTAGAGGGTCCAGATCATGCTGAGGATCAGGGTCGGCACCTCGTCGGCAGGGCCGGTGCCGATGCGCCAGAGGCCGAACCCCAGCCCGCACAGATTGAGCAGGATCAGCAGCAGATAGGGGCGGGAGACCGACAGATCGAGGAACACCTCCTCCGTCATACCCCCCTTGGCGGTCACGTTGAACGTCCCCTTGTGGGGTGCAAAGAGCGCCACCGTGGTCGGCCTGGCGATGTACCAGGCCAGCACCGTCTCATAGACCTCGCCCCAGAAGGAGTGGCGGACCTTGCCCTGCAACCGGGAGTTGGTCAGGGCGCTGTGGAAGATGTGCGGCAACATGTAGAGGGCGATGGCCGCCGCCGGGGCATAGATGATGTAGGCGTGCAGGATAAGGAAGGCGAGCGGCGCCGTCAGGAAGATGAGCCTCGGTATGCCCGAGAGGAAGTGCAGCATGGCATTGAAGTAGCAAAGCCGCTGCCCCAGCTTGAGCCCCTTGCCGAAGAGGGGGTTGTCCAGACGCAGGATCTGCACCATGCCGCGCGCCCACCGGATGCGCTGACCGATGTGGGCAGAGAGGCTTTCGGTGGCCAGCCCCGCCGCCAGCGGGATCCGGATATAGGCCGAGGTGTAGCCGAGGCGGTGCAGCCGCAGGGAGGTGTGGGCATCCTCGGTGACCGTCTCCACCGCGATGCCGCCGATCTCGTCAAGGGCGGTGCGCTTGATGACGGCGCAGGAACCGCAGAAGAAGCTGGCGTCCCACATATCGTTGCCATCCTGCACCAGGCCGTAGAAGAGGGCCCCCTCGTTCGGCATCTTGCGAAACCGTTGCAGGTTGTGTTCGAACGGATCGGCGGAGAAGAAGTGGTGGGGGGGCTGGACCACGCCCAGACGGGGATCCCGGTAGAACCAGCCCACCGTCATCTGCAAAAAGGAGCGGGTCGGCAGGTGGTCACAGTCGAAGATGGCGACCAGATCCCCGGTGGCCATCTTGAGGGCGTGATTGATGTTGCCCGCCTTGGCGTGCTCATGGGTCGACCGGGCCACATAGCGGATCCCGGCCTCCTCGGCGAAGTCGCGAAACGCCGCCCGCCCCCCGTCGTCAAGCAGCCAGATGGTCAGCTTGTCGGCGGGCCAGTCGAGCCCCATGGCGGCGTAGACTGTCCCCTTCACGATGGCGAGATCCTCGTTGTAGGTGGGGATCATCAGATCCACGCTGGGCCACTGGGCCGGATCCGCCGGCAGTTGTGCCGGGGGGCGGTGCAGGGGCCATGCGGTCTGCCAGTAGCCGAGCAGCAGCACCAGCCAGGCATAGGTCTCGGCGGCCAGCAGCAGCAGGCCGCAGGCCAGGCTGACGGGGGCGAACCAGTCGAGGGTCGAGGTGTAGCGCCACCAGATGTAGCGGCAGGAGATGGTGAGGGAGAGCACCATCATCATCAGCATGGGATAACGGCCCGGCACGGCCCGCAGGATGAAGGCCATGGCCGCCAGCAAGAGGACGAACACCAGTTGCGCCTGCAGGGTGAACGGCTGGGTGACGCAGAGCAGGGAGAGGCTCCCGGCCACCACGCAGAGCAGCACGCTCTTCCAGCGTGCCTCGCGGGGCGTGGCCCTGGCGGCGGCCAGCCCTTTCTCCTCCTGGTGGGCCAGGAAGGCGCCGAGAGCCTGGGTGCCCCTATGCCAGAGCCGTTGCCAGGAGGCGGGCCAGCGCAGAGGGATCGGTTGTGGGCGACGCACTATCATCCAGAGGCTCTGCAACAGAACGCGCAGGGGATCCCCCACCCGGGGGTGCGTCCGCTGGGGATAGAGCCCCCGGGCATGGCCCAGCACCCATTGCCAGCCATGACGCTCGAGGGGGAAGAGAGCCCAGGCCAGCAGCCAGCCCAGTGTCAATGTGGCCGCCCCCGGGCGGGAAGCCCCCCGCTCGCGCAGTGCGCGATAGCGCTGCGAGCACCAGAGGCCCGCAGCCGGCGTCAGCAGCCGCACTCTCATCGGGGGGCCTCCCCCTCTGCCAGACACCAGGTCGCCAGGGCGGCCAGCTCGTGGGCAACCAGACTGGTGGGCGCATAGCGGCCGACCGGCAGCTTGGCGGCCATGGCCTCCGCCATGGCTTCGTCCCTGTGCAGATGAAGATTGAGCAGAGGGAGCCCCCCTGCCAGCCAGAGATCCAGCAACCCCTGCTGCAGGGCCCGCTGGCTGGAGAACTGGGTCACCAGCAGACGCTCATCGGCCGCCCAGGGGTGGCGGTGAAGCCGCACATGGCAGTTGGCATCCGCATTGACCACCAGCAAGCGCCTGCAGGGGATGACGGGGGCCATGCCCAGGGGCAGATCCAGCAGCACCAGATCATAACCATCGATCCCTGCCAGCCACTCGGCTGACGCCCCCTACCCCCCGCCATGGGAGAGCAGATCCAGTCCCTCCTCCCGGCGGTGAAGCGCTCCTCGCCACTCCCGCGCCGGCTGGGTCAGCCGGCTCCAGCCTCCCAGATCGTCATGGGGCAGGCCAAGGTGGATGCCAAGCTGGTTGTCCGGGCAGAGATCCACCGCCAACACCCTTGCCCCCTGCTCATGGGCTGCCTGGGCCAGTCCGGCCACGATGGCGGTGGTCCCCACACCTCCCCGGATCCCCTGCAGGGCGATCACCTTCATGCAGACCTCCCCTCGCCAGTCCCCTCGGGCCCTTTCACTGCCACCTCCGCCAGCAGGGGGAAGCGTGCGCACAAGGCGGCGAGCCGCTCCCTGGCGGCAATATCCTAATAGGAGAGGCTGACACCAAAGGCCTGCTGGACCATGGCCACGTCATTGATCACCGTGCCCTCCACTGGGACGCCGAAGGGGGTCTGCATGTCTGATTGCCGTTCGCTGCGCATCGTCACTTCCGGTCTCATTGGGGATAGGGGACCCAGTCCCCCTGCCCCAGCTTGATGTGGTACTTGCCCTGATATTCGATCACCACCGAGCCCTGGTTCTCGGACACCGGCGGGGTCTGCGGCAGGTCGCCCAGCAGGGCATCCCAATCGATGGTCTCGCTCCCGAACACATCCTTCCCCACCAGCCTGGAGACCAGTTCTGATACCGCCAGGAAGCTGCTGGGGGTGTCCACGTTGCGGGTCGCCTCGTGGGGCGCCTTGGTACCGAGCAGGGCAACCCCCACCGGCACCTGGGTGATGCTCGGACTGGGAATGTCCCGCAGCCCGGCCATCTGCATCTTGTCGCCGGTGAGAGCGGCGCCGTGCTCAGGCACCATCACCACGGCCACCTTGCGGCCGGATTGCTCCAGCGTCGTCATGAAGTCGTCCAGCTGATCCAGCAGGGTCTTGAGCCTCGCCTTGTAGGGCGCTATCTGGAGGCTCGCCACATAGCGGTTGCCATCGTGCAGGGCGATGAGGTTGAAGAAGGTGACGTTGCGTGCCGCCTGACTCTGTGTCCGCTCGTTCAGCCAGCGGTCGAACAGGGCATCCCCGCGATAGATGGGCTCGCCATCGAAGGAGGCGAGATCATGGGCCAGTCCCTTCTTGTCCATGGGGGTCACATCCAGCCCGGCATACTGCTGCAGGCCGGTCAGGTAGTTGCCAAAATCCCCCGAGTGATCCATGGCCACCTGTTTAGCAAAGCCGAGCTGGGCCAGATTCTCGAACAGCAGACACTGCTTCGGCGCCGTCACATAGAGCCCCTGGTGGCTGGTCTGCCCGCAACTGGCCCGCAGCAGGCGAATGGAACTCGGGCCGCTGTAGGAGGTGGCGGAGTTGAAGCGGTTGAAGCGAATGTCGAAGTGGGACCAGACCGGATGCCCGCTCAGGCCGCTCGCCTCCACATCATGCCAGGCCAGGGAGCAGACATTGATGATGAGCACATCGAAGGGGGTCGCCTGGGCTGGCAGGCTCTCCGGGAAGTGCACCAGTCTCTCCTGCTCCTCCCGATAGGGGTGAAGCGCAACCACTGGACGATGAACAGATAGAGTGTCAGCAGCACGAACCCCGCGCCGACCATCTCCCAATTGATGAAACGCCCGAGCAACTCCGCCCAGTAATCCAGGGTGAAGGAGAAGACCTGGCTGCCCTGGGCACGAATGCTCTCTATCCCCGGCAACCAGGTATCGTGATAGAAGATCCCCGCCCCCACCGGCAACGCCAGCCAGTGCCGCGCACGGCGCCACCCGGCCCTTGGCAGGGGAAAGATCAGGAAGGCGGCAAACACCAGGTTGATCAGGGGGTCGAAGTTGAGATATCCCCCCAGAGCAGGGCGAACTTGGCAAGAAAATAGACATTCCAGCCACCCAGGCCATGCCAGTCCAGCCAGGGAGAATCGGCATCAGAAACGTGTCGGGTCATCGGCGATGAGTCACCTGTTATCGTGGGCCCCCCGAAGGGGCCGGGCACACTGCAATGGTTGTCAAAAGAATAGCCTGACTATTATGCAACTATTAATTTGTCTCAGGTGGCGCTGAACCTGACTCCCCCGGATGGGTGTAAGGGGAATGAGAGGGGCCGTATGTATCCATATATTATCCAAACGATCCCGATAAGGCAGCCTTCTCTGACAAAATGGGGGGAACGTGCAGACGGGATGCAGGATCCTGGCAAGGGCCCCGCGCTTACCACTGCGACAGACTTTGTCAGCCCTGTCGCCATCTCGAACAACTTGAGGCCACCTCTGGATTGCGCCATCATATCGGCCCGGCTGATGGCCGGCCGAATTGGACAGTCAACTTCAAGGACCCCCCATGTTTGAACACGTCGATGCCTATGCTGGCGACCCCATACTGACGCTAGTCGAGACCTTCCATAAAGATACCCGCGAGCAGAAGGTGAACCTGGGGATTGGCCTCTATTACGACGAGCAGGGCCGCATTCCGCTGCTGCCGTCGGTGCAGCAGGCCGAAGCGCAGCGCGCCGCCGCCCCGGCCCCGCGCCCCTACCAGCCGATGGAAGGCGCCGCCAACTACCGCACTGCGGTGCAGCACCTGCTGTTTGGCGCCGAGCACGAAGCGGTCAAGGCGGGTCGCATCGCCACCATCCAGACCATCGGCGGCTCCGGCGCCCTGAAGATCGGTGCCGATCTGCTCAAGCGCTACTTCCCGACCTCCGAGGTGTGGGTCAGCAATCCCACCTGGGACAACCACAAGGCGATGTTCGAGGGGGCCGGCATCAAGGTGCACGACTACCCCTATTACGATGCGGCCACCGGCGGCGTGCAGTTCGACGCCATGATCGACTGCCTGAGCAGCCTGCCTGCGAAAAGCATCGTGCTGCTGCACCCCTGCTGCCACAACCCGACCGGGGTGGATCTCTCCCGTGCCCAGTGGGACCAGGTGATCGCCTTGGTGGTCGAGAAGAACCTGATCCCCTTCATGGACATCGCCTATCAGGGCTTCGGTGACGGGCTGGAAGAGGATGCCTATGCCATCCGCGCCATGGTGGCCGCCGGTGTCAGCTTCTTCGTCAGCAACTCCTTCTCCAAGAACCTCTCCTTCTACGGCGAGCGCTGCGGCGGCCTGTCGGTCATCTGCCAGGATGCCGAAGAGGCAAGCCGGGTGCTCGGCCAGATGAAGGCCACCGTGCGCCGCAACTACTCCAGCCCCCCCACCCACGGCGGTCAGATCACCGCGGCGGTGATGAGCCAGCCCGAACTGCACGCCATGTGGGTCGGTGAGGTGACCGAGATGCGCACCCGCATCAAGGCCATGCGCCAGAAGCTGTTCGAGGTGCTGAGTGCCAAAGTGCCGGGCCGCGATTTTGGCTACTTCATCAACCAGCGCGGCATGTTCAGCTACACCGGCTTCACGCCGGAGCAAGTGGACCGCCTGCGGGAAGAGTTCGCCGTCTATCTGGTGCGCTCCGGCCGCATGTGCGTGGCGGGCCTCAACAGCCGCAACGTCGACTACGTGGCCGACGCCATGGCCGCTGTGCTCAAGGGCTAAGCCCGCAAGCCCCGCTCAGGCGGGGCTTTTCGTTTGTCCCCTTGCCCGTGGAACCGTGATGGATCTCATTGCCCTCTCCCGCCTCGGCGGTCGCCACCTGGTGACCCTGCATCTGCTGCTCGACACCCGCAGTGTCACCCGCAGCGCCGAGCGCCTCTGCACCACCCCCTCCACCGTCAGCAAGACCCTCAACCAGTTGCGCGAACTGCTGGGGGATCAACTGCTCTACCGCCAGGGCAATCAGTTGCTGCTGACCCCGTTTGCCGAACGCCTCGGCCCGACGCTGCGCCGCCTGCTGGGAGAGCTCAACGGCCTCACCAGCCAGGAAGGATTTGCCCCTGCCAACTGGCAGGGGGAGCTGAACCTGGCGATGCGGGAGAGCAGCATGATCTGGCCCATGGGGGCCGTACTGGGTCAGTTGCTGCAGGAGGTGCCGGGGCTGATGCCCGTCGTGCGTAACAAGGACGAGCAGGGACTGGCTGCTCTGGCGGCGGGCAAGCTCGACTTCGTGATCCTGCCCCACGATCAGAGCCAGCCCGGGGTCAATCAGCCCGGCCTCGTCTGGGAAACCTTGCGGGAGGATGAGCTGGTCTGCCTGATGCGCGCAGATCATCCGGCGTTGACGCATCCCTGGGATCTCGATGCCTACCTGAGCTGGCGCCACATCGCCATTCGCGATCAGGAGCTGGCCGATCCCTTCTTCGAGCAGAGTCTGGCCCAGCGCCAGGTACGGCGCAGACTGGGGGCCACCCTGCCGGATTTTGGCAGCGCCGCCGCCCTGCTGCGCCAGAGCGATCTCATTCTCACGGCCGTGAAGGGCTGGGCTACCCGGGCTTGTACCCAGGGGTTGGTGAGCCGCCCTGTCCCCTTCGATTACGGCGCCGTGACCCACAGCCTGGTGTGGTATGGCCCCCTGGGGGAAGATCCCGCCCTGCGCTGGTTCCGTCAGCGCATCCTGCAACTGGCCCGGGAGCTGGACGCCCCACAATGATGCCTGGCGGCAGGACTCAGGGCTTCTTGGTATAGATGGGGCCTGGGAAAGAGGTGACGTTGTTGCCCAGTTCGGTGATGCGGGCGGCCCCCTGCTTGCGCACCTGATCGACCCGCAGCACGTGGTGCATGGGAATAAGGGTGCGGGTGACGTCGGCAAATTCGCTCTTCAGCTTCTCGTGGCTGGGGTCGACGATGAGCGCCGTGTGGTTGTCCCACACGAAGTGGGCGATCTCGATGAAGCCGAACAGCTGGCCCTGATTCACCTCTCTTACATAGACTTCGTAACGCTCGCTGTGACAAATGAACTGCACTCGATAAAGGGCGTTGGATTCACTCATGGGTATCTGTTGGTGATGGACGGTTTGCCCATTCTAGCCGTCCCCTCGGACAGCCCCTATAGACAGAGTTCACAGTTGCGTCATATCGGGTCTCAGCATCCCGACGTGCTGCAGAGCTCAGATCGCAGGCAGCATCAGCGACCCAAACCCCTTGGCCTTCAATGCGTTGGCCAGCACTGTCAGGTCAGCCGACCCGGCTTCTGGCCATGACAGCGCCTCCCCTCGCACCCCGTGGTGGCGAAAGCCGTTGAGGCGGATGGGCACGGGTCCGAGAGAGTGCAAGAAGGCGGCGAGCCCGCCATCCAACGTGCCGTCGGCAGTGAGATAATCGCTCTGCCCCGGCACCAGCAGCAGCCGCACCTCCGCCAGCTTGCCCGCCTGCGCCAGCAGTTGCAGCGATGCCAGCACCCGCTCGCGGCCCCGCCCGGTCAGGGCCAGATGCACAGGCTCGCGCCACCCCTTGAGGTCTATCATGGCGCCGTCCAGTACCGGCAACAGCCGCTGCCAACCCGTTTCCCCCAGGGATCCGTTGCTGTCGAGCAGGCAGGTGAGACGGGCCAGATCCGGCGCAGCCTTGATGGCCGTGAACAGGGCGATCACGAACGGCAACTGGGTGGTCGCCTCCCCGCCGGAGACGGTGACGCCGGTGAGCAGCGGGCCATAGCGGCGCAGCAGGGCCAGCACCTCGGCCACCGACATCTGGCGCGTCTTGGGGCTGGCGTGGCGAGGGCAGACATCGAGGCAACGGTCGCAGTGGGTACAAAGCTCGGCTTGCCAGCTCACCCGCCCCTCCTGCATCGCCAGGGCTCTGCCCGGGCAACCGGGCACGCAGTCACCGCAGTGATCGCACAACCCCATGGTGTGGGGGTTGTGGCAGCCGGGGCAGCGGAAGTTGCAGTCCTGCAAAAACAGCACCAGCCGGTTGCCGGGGCCGTCCACGCAGGAGAAGGGCAGCCAGCGGCTCACCATCGCCCTGAGCTCGGCCCCCTTCTGCATGCCGTTCTCAGTGCTCATTCAAGAGGGTCTCGATAGCCACCACCCGCGGTGCCCGCTGGCGGATCCCGGTCAGCTCGCTCGCCTCGGCGCCGAGGCAGGTGGTCTGCAGCCGCGAGCCTTCTGCCGCGAAGCGGGCCACATCGCGCTTGCGGATCATGTAGCCGGTCACCCGCACCAGATCGCTGTCCGCCACGTTGGCACTGAATTCGCGCATACCGAGGGCGAAGGCCCCCTTGCAGAGTTGCAGCAGCGCCTGCGGGTTCTGGCGGATGGTGGGATCCAGGGTCAGGATCTCGCTGATCCCGGAGTGATAAAAGCCGTGGTGGGGCGCCAGGGCCAGCAGGTGACTGGCGGGATCCGGCTCCTCGCCATAGGGGATCCGTACCCCCGGGGTCACGCCCCTGTCCACGCTGAGTCCCCCCTGGGAGTGGAGCAGGGCACGGCCGCCCCAGGCATGGGCCTGCGGCGTCGCAGTAACATATTTCGAAAGCTGGGCCGAGATGCGATAGCCAAGCTGGTTCGCCTCTTCGTCGTGACCGTAGCGGCCAGGCAGATTCTCTTTATCCATCAAGATGTTGACCGCTTCCGCCATGCCGTAGATGCCGAACATGGGGACGAAGCGCTCCTCATCCAGCAGTCCCTCCTTGACCAGGAAGCTGTCGAAGAAACCGGACTCCTCGTGCAGGAAAGCGGCGCGCACCGCGATCAGCTGGGACGTGAGACGGCAGTAGTGGGGCAGCAGACAGCCGAGGAAATCATCGATCCCCTGTGCCTGCTCGGCGACTCGCTTGAGGGAGATGCGCACCAGGGTGTTGGCGCCACCGGCCTGCGGCAGGGCGTTGTAGCAGCTGACGATGCCAAACCCATGCTGGTCGAAGGTATCGCGATGGACCGGGTAGTTGGCGATATGCGGCTTGCTGCACTCGGCGATATTCTTCACCGCCAGCAGCAGCAGATCGTCGGGAGTCTGCTCCGGATCGTGAAAGAAAGTGAGGTTGGGGGCCACCTGCTTGAGCTCGTTGTCGATGCGCAGGATCAGACGGCAGATCCGGTTGTCGTCGGGACCAATGTTGACGTGCATGAAGGCATCCGGCAGCACCCGGTCCAGATAGATCCAGAACCCTTTCAGCTTGCGGTAGAGAGTCTCGTCATCCAGCTCGCCGACAAAGGGGAGCAGCAGCTGATCGAGCCGTCCCAGCCAGACCGGCATGCCGGTGACGGAGGGCACGTGATGGTAGAGGATGCGCAGGGCATCGAGGGCCTCGTCGAAGTCCAGGGGTGGCGCCAGCTCCAGCCAGGCCGAGCCCTGGCGCAGAAACCGCTCGTAATCCGGCAGCACATAGCGCGGTTTGTGGGGAGCGTGTCCCTCGAACATGTCGCACAGCACCCCTTGTGCCATGGCATCCTGCACGGCGGCAGGCAACTCGGGGTAAGGCAACGCGTTTTCGGCGGCGAGCGCCAGGGCGTGGCTCTTCTGGGCCGGTGACAGCAGGGGGTCGCGCACGATGCGCTGGCAGGTTTCGGTGAAGGACATGGTTCACTCCGTGGCGGGTGGAACCAAAATCCTCACACTTGAGAGGCCTTTTTTGAAGTGACATTCCCAACAGGGCGGATATCCCATCAAGACATCCGCCATGCAGGATCACGGCACATCCTTCACCAGGGCCAGAACAGGGCCACGCCCCCCAACCAGCGCAGCAGGAAGAAGCCCCCCATGCCGACGACCACCACCACCAGGGTAGGCAGGCGCAGCAGGGTCAACACCGTCACCAGCAGGGTGGCGGCCAGGTAGTCCGGATCCCAGTCCAGCCCGCGGCCGGGCTCATAGCTGAAGACGATGGGCAGCCAGATGGCGGTCAGCACCGACTGGGCCGAGAAGCTGAGGAAAGCCCCCATTTCGGCCCCCGGCTGATAGCGGGTCAACCGCGAGAAGAAGGCAAAACGGTTGAAGAAAGTGATCAGAGCCAGCAGCCCTATCATCAGCCAGCCCATGATCACCTCCTCATCCGGTGCAGCACATAGCCCACCACCATGCCGGCCAGGGCCGAGACGATGATGTGGATCTCCGCCAGCAGCGGCTTGGTGACGAGCGCCGTCCCGCCGCTCACCAGGGTGGCCGCCACCATGGGCAGGTTCTTCATGGCGGGGAGCGTCATGGCGATAAAGGTGGCGGCGATGGCAAAATCCAGCCCCATCTTGTCCAGCCCGTCAATGTACTGGCCGGCGGCGATGCCGAGCAGGGTCGCCAGGTTCCAGAACAGATAGAAGACAAAGCCCGCGATGAGCGCATAGGCGGGATTGAAGGCGCCGCTGCGCTCCCTGTCTTTCAGCGCCACCGCAAACATCTCGTCGGTCAGGAAGAAGGCGAGGCTGGCCCGCCAGCGCAGGGAGAGCGGCAGCACGTCGCGCCGGAAGGTGAAGCCATAGAGCAGATGCTGGGAGGTGATCACCATGGTGGAGCCCATGATGGGCAGCAGCGGCGTCCCCGCCCCGAACAAGGTGGTGGCCGAGAGCTGGGCCGCCCCCGCATAGACCAGCAGCGACATCAGCTGTGCCTGGAGCGGGCTCATACCCGCCTGAAGCGCCAGGGCGCCGCACAGTATCCCCCAGGGGATGACGGAAATGGAGAGCGGGAGCATATCCAGGGTGGCGCGCCACCAGAGTGCCCCCGTGCGCTCGGGCGCAGGGAGGCGGGTTTCCGACATCATGGGATCATCCTTGTCACAGCCAATGCGAACCGGGAAAACTAGCACGGCGCAGGAGACAGTGTCACGCCATGGTCTGCAACAAATGCAACGCCCGCATGAGAGCGGGCGTTGGCAGGCGGGATCAGGGCTCGATGATGATGGGAGTGCCTGGCTCGATGGCGTTCCAGATCTCGTCCATCTCGTGGTTCAGCACCGCGATGCAGCCATTGGTCCAGTTGGACGGCTGCACCCTGCGATCCCCCAGGCTGTTGCGCTGGCCGTGGATCATGATCATGCCGCCCGGGTTCACACCCAGCTCGTTGGCGCGCTTGATGTCGTCCAGATTCGGGTAGTTGATGTGAATGGCCTTGTAGAAACCGGAGTTGCTCTTCTTGTAGTCCAGGGTATAGCGACCTTCCGGGGTACGCTGATCCCCCTCACGCTGCTTGTGTCCCTTGGGAGCCGGGCCCAGGGCAATCCAGTAGCGCTTCACTTCCTTGCCATCCTTCATCAGGGTCAGGCTGTAACTCGACTTCTTCACCACCACCATATCGGCGGACAGAGTGGCAAAACTCAACGCGGGCCACAGCCCCAGCAAACACAGCAATACGGCTCTCACTATCCATCCCTCTGCGAGCCTTCTGGGCTCTCTTGTTAGCAAATCATCTGAATGCCGCCACCCTCTGGTGGCGAGCGAGCGCCATGATATGGGATCGCCGTGAATACTCAATATATCGGGAGAAACATATCTGTGGCCAGCAGGGGGAAATGGCCGTCAACCCGCCATGCAGACACCCTGCCAAGGGCAGGGCGTCGCCTATTGCCCGCAACCGGGCGCCTCAGCGCTGATCGTCAAGGCCTAGAAGATGGCGCAGGGAGAAAAACCAGCGGGCAGCGCCGCCGCCAGTGACACTTGAGCCTGTCCACCAGCCAATCCCCGGCTGGCACCATGGGATCAGACTATCTCAACGCACAAGAAAAGAGCCCCTGATGGGGCTCTTTTGACGGTGCAACACCGGGCTCAGGCCTGGGTCACTGGTTCGGCGGTCTCAAGGCGCCGGATCCAGGCCTCGAAGTCTGCCAGCATGCGCGCCTCGGACTCGCTGTTGTCGGCGATGAGCTCGGCCCCGTGTACCACCCGGATATGGGCGTCGAGGGGCGTCCCCTCCCCTGCCGGTGGGCGCTGCCGCGCCGCCGCCATGCATGCTTGCGCCTGTTGCCACGCCTCGGCGGCACTCCGGTTGCACGCCTCTGCCAGCGGCACCGCACTGAAACCCTCGCCGGTGAGGCTCTGCAGTGTCTCGTCGTGGGTCATGCCGTTGCCCGGTCCCCAGTAGTGGGCGGCCAGATCCGGCCCGATTCGCGGGTTGTCGGTGAGGTAGCCGTCGCGCCTCAGGAAATAGGCGCGGGTCTGCTCCACCGCCATCAGCGCCAGCAGATAGCCGTGATAGGCGCAGGCCGACTCCTGGTTCAGAAGGTGCGGGATGGCCAGCAGCGGGCGTGGGCTATCCACCCCCAGGATCTTGCGCTCCCAGCGGCGGGCCAGGGCCAGCACGGCGGCCGGGGTGCGCTCGCTCTCTGCCATGGCGTAGAGATCCCGCTCGAAGTAGGCCACCAGCGCGATCTGGCGCTCGTTGAAGGCGCGAAATGGCTGACGCGCTTCAATCATGGCCTGGATAAGCGCATCGGGGATGGGTTCTCCCGCCGCGTTTCTGGCGTAGCGCTTGAGCCAGTCCGCGTCGTCCAGCAGGCTGTCGCAGAACATGGACTGGGTCTCGGCATAGGCCATGGAGGTGGGCGGAAACTCCTGGGAGAAGCAGGGGGCGTTGCCGGTGACGTTGGCAAAGTGCGCCGCGTGGCCGCCCTCGTGGAACAAGGTGTTGAGCCCGCTCCAGCCGCTGCCCACCTGGGCCGGATTGGCCAGGCTGGTGAAATTGACCACTGCAGGCACCCACTCCCCCTCCTGCCAGAAGCTCGGCACCGGGCCGTGACAGAAGCCGTTCTCGTATTTTCCCTCCCGGGTCAGCAGATCCAGGGTGAGGGTGGCACCGCGATACTGGATGCCGAGCCGGCGGAAGCTCTCGACCCAATCCTTCAGCGCCCGGGAGAAGGGCACGTAAGGGTCGAGCTGGCGGGTCACGTCGCCGCTCACGCTGTAGCGCAGGTTGTGGGGCAGCAGGGCTGCGTCCCCCTTGGCTGCTTTCAGCTCCGCCAGACTCTGGTGCAAGCGGGCATCGGTACGGGCGATGAAGTCGTCGAGAATGGCAAACAGCTGCTCCGGGCTCATCTGCTCGTTCTTGTGCACCTTGTAATCGAAGTAGTCGCGATAACCCATGGCACGGGCGAAGCGGTTGCGCAGCGCGACGATATCAAGATAGCCGTTGTCGACCACCCACTGCTCCAGGGTGTGGAACATGGCGAGCGCGCTCTGGCGCACCGGCTCGTCGCGACTTGCGGCCAGCGCCGTGCTGGCGGCGGGCAGGCTGCCGGGGACCTGGCGGCCCTGCTCATCCAGCAAGGTGAGCTTCAGCCCCTTGCGACGGGCGAAGAGATCCGCCTCGGCGGCCACCAGCTCGTCCATCAGGGCGGAGGCACCGGGATCTTCGATGACGTTGCACTCGAAGAAGGCGATCCAGCCCCCCAGGCCGCGCCTGAGATCCGCCTCTTCGGCCTGGGCCTGCATCTCCCGCAGCACCGGCAGGCGGGCAGGATCGGCACAGAACGCCTTGTAGGCCTGTTCGGCCGCGGTGAAGCCTGCCTGATCGTCGCTGGTGCCCATGTAGGTGGACCAGAACAGGTCCTCCTTGCGTCTGTGCACCTGCAGGTAATCGGCATTGAGCTGGTTGAGATAATTCCTGGCAATGGAACTCATAACTTCCCTCTTGTTATGGGGCGACCACGGGGGCGCCCACTCCTTTTTGGTGAAATGCCAACCCATTCACACTTCTTGCAAATGGAGCAGACAAATTGTGCGCCGGGATGCGCGCCATCACGCTATCAAAAGCGAGGGTTTCTGTCTGCTGGCTATACTGGTTGTCAAACTGCTCAATTGGCTGTTTTCCATCGCAACCCATTGAAAGTTAATGTCATGTTAAAAATAACAACAATCAGGTCCGGCCGCTAGAACGGCCACAATCAGACCCGCATGGGAAAGTAAGGATAAGACTATGTTCAAGCTCGGTGATATTGCCGTGAGTCGCAAACTGATGCTGCTGCTCTCACTGGCCCTGGTCGGCTTCATCGCACTGCTGCTCATCTCGGCCAGTGCCCTGCACCGCAATCTGATGAGTGAACGGGAAGCCAGGCTGCAGGCGGTGCTGGATCTGGCCATGAGCCGGATCCAGGCCCTGGCCGCCACCCTCCCCCCGGAACAGGCCAAGGCACAGGCCAAGGCCATGCTCGACAGCATGCGCTTTGACGGGGACAACTACCTGTTCGTGCTGGATGAAGATCGTCGGGTGGTGGTGCATCCCGCCAAACCCGAGCTGGTCGGCCAGCAGATGGGCAACAACCCTGCCGAGTCCCACTGGCAGCACATGGTGGATCTCGGCAAGGGCGGCCACCAGGGCAGGCTGGAGTATCAGTGGGTCTCCCCGTCCGGCGAGGCGGCCCAGAAGATGTCGCTGGTGACGGGCTACCAGCCCTGGGGCTGGATCCTGGGCTCCGGTGTGTTGTTGCAGGACATTGAGGCCACTATGTGGTCGCAATATGAGTGGATGGGTGGCGCCACCTTGCTGGTGATCCTGTTGATGGGGCTGCTGGGACTCGCCATCAGCCGCTCCATCGTCAATCCCCTGGCCGAGATCAACAAGGCCATGGCCCGGGTCGCGGCCGGCGATCTGGTGGTCAGCATCCCGGTGCTGGGCAGGGATGAGCTCGGCGCCGTCGCCAGCTCCACCAACCAGGGGCTGGATGCCATCCGCCGCGCCCTGCTGGAGGCGAGCCAGGGGGCCCGCAACGTGGCGGATGCCGCCCTGCGCATCGCCGCCTCCGCCGAACAGACCAACCAGGCGGTCAACAGTCAGCGGGATCAGCTCGCCCAGCTCGCCACCGCCATGAACGAGATGAGCGCCACCATCGCCGATGTGGCGGGTCACGCCGAAAACACGGCCCGTGACACCCAGGATGCCACCAGCGAGGCCGGGCTCGGCAACCAGGATGTCCATGCCAGCGTGCACGGCATCCAGGCGCTGGCCACCGAGGTGGACCAGGCCACCTCGCAGGTCAACCAGCTCAAGGAGGGAGTGATGCAGATAAGCGAGGTGACGGCGGTCATCAGCGCCATCTCGGAGCAGACCAACCTGCTGGCCCTCAACGCCGCCATCGAGGCGGCCCGGGCCGGCGAGCAGGGCCGTGGCTTCGCCGTGGTGGCCGACGAGGTGCGCCAGCTGGCAAGTCGCACCCGCCACTCCACCGAGGAGATCCAGAGTACCATCACCCAGTTGCAGCAACGGGCTGTCACCGCCGCCAACGCCATGGACGCCAGCCGCAAGCTGGCGGAGAGCAGCGTCAACCAGTCCGAGAAGGCGGGGCAGGATCTCTCCCTCATCGTCAATCACATCCAGCACGTGAGCGACATGGCGACCCAGATCGCCACGGCGGCGGAGCAGCAGAGCATGGTGGCGGAAGACATGAACCGCAACGTCAGCGGCATCAACGACTCGGCGCTAGAGATGTCCCAGGCGGCCACCCAGTTGGCCCAGGAGAGCGAACTGCTGGCCGGTCTCTCCCGAAGCCTCGACGAGCGACTGGCGGTGTTCAAGCTGGACAACGCCCAAGCCCAGGGCAGGATGATGCGACCGACCCAGGCGTCCTCTTCCCGAGCAGGCATGCAACCCCGCCACTGAGTAGCCCCATGAGCCCCTGCCAGGCTTGCAGGGGCTCCTTTCCTGTCATGGCCACGGGAGCCTCTCCCGGGCAACCCTCTCGCACTGAACCAGCGCGCAGATCCCGACGGAGCCATCTGCCGCTGATGCGCTGCTCCGATGAGATGGCACTGTCAATTTTTACACTTAATTTTTTAACAAAATATAGTCATGATGAGTGGTCGCCACAGGCGGCACCATGATCCTTTCTGTAGTCATTTGGCAAACTGGTTGAAAGGCCAGGACGCAAAGCCTCCGGTCTAAAGACAAGCTGTCCAGGATAGCGGGGTTGCAGCACCGTGTTTCGGGGAACTCCCCTGCCAACGTGACTGCCCACATCACCGAACAGAGGAATGTATGGCAGCAAATATCCGACTCACCCATCTCGCGGCAGCGCTGGCGCTGCTGGCCAGTGGCGGCGTACTCGCTCACGGCTACATCAGCCAGCCCGAAGGGCGCAACTACCTGTGCAAGACAGGGGGCAACAGCCAGTGTGGCGCCATCCAGTGGGAACCCCAGAGCCTGGAAGCCCCCTCCGGCTTCCCCGATGGCGGCCCCGCCGACGGCCAGATAGCCTCGGCCGGTCACCCCCAATTCGGCGAGCTCAACACCCAGACTCTCGATCGCTGGACCAAGCGTGAAGTGCAGGCCGGTCCCTTCGCCATCAGCTGGACCTTCACTGCCAACCACGTGACCCGCAACTGGCGCTACTACCTCACCAAGCAGGACTGGAACCCGAACCAGCCCCTCACCCGGGATGCGTTCGATCTCAATCCCTTCTGCGTCATCGACGGCAACATGGTGCAGCCCCCCAAACAGGTGACCCATCAGTGCACCCTGCCCCCGCGTACCGGTTATCAGGTCATTCTCGGGGTGTGGGAGGTAGGGGATACCGCCAACAGCTTCTATAATCTGATCGACGCCCGGTTCAAGGATGGCACCCAGCCCCCGCTGACCTGGAGCCAGGGAGGGACCATCTATCCCTCCATCGACCTGGTGGCGGGTGACAAAGCCAGAACCCGGGTGTTCGATGCCAATGGCGAGCGCACCGATCTCCAGACCGAGCTGACCATCGCCAGCACCGAGCAGGGCCAGAAGAACAACTGGGCCCACGCCCTGGCGAGCAAGATCAACACCGAGCAGAGCCAGATCCGTGCAGGCCAGCAAGGTGCGGACGGCCAGTTCAACCCCGTCTATGGCCAGAACCCGGTCTACCTCAAGGCTGGCAGCAACCTGCAACGGGTCGAGATCCAGCTTGAGCAACAGCAGCCCCCGGTTGAGAACGGGATCAGCGTGAGCGGTCTGGCGAGCGACTACACGCTCGACAACGGCAAGCTCACCCTGACTTTCACCGTCACGGCCCAGGGGGATCTCGCCATCACCAACACCCTCTATGACCACGGCGGTGTCGCCAGGGGACAGAGCAGTGCCGATATCAAGGACGGCAGCCAGAGTTTCTCCATGGCGCTGACCGGCTTGAGTGCGGGCCACCATCAGCTGGTGATCGAGGGCAAACCCAAGGCCGGTGGTGACGCGGTGCAGCAGACCCTGGACCTCATGTTCAAGGATCCGGCAAGCGGGGGCGATTACCAGTTCACCTTCCCGGACGGCCTCAAGTCCTACACCGCCGGAACCCGGGTGCTGCAGCCGAAGAACGGCAAGGTCTATCAGTGCAAACCCTTCCCCTACAGCGGCTGGTGCAGCCAGTGGGCGAGCACGGCCACCCACCAGTATGAACCGGGCGTAGGCTCCCACTGGCAGGAGGCCTGGACAGCGCAGTGATGGGACGTCTCCGACCTGGCGAGAACCCGCTCGGCGCTTCCGGTGCCAGATCAGGTCAACATCAAACAAACGGGGAGCCCATGGCTCCCCGTTTTTCATCCCACCCCTCGGTTCAAATCTGGTAATCGAGCAGGGGCTCGTTGCTCATGGCGCGGGCCTGGATCTCCGCCAGCGCCAGCTCGGGGTTGCAGAGCTGGATGAACTGCCAGGCAAAGTTGTGCTGGAACTGCCCCTGCTTGAGGCCGATCCAGGCGGTGTGCGGCGCAAACAACCGACTGCCGTCCAGTTGCACCAGTCCCTTGTCCCGCTGGGAATCGAACGCCATGTCCGCCAGTATGCCCACCCCCATCTCCAACTCGACATAGGTCTTGATGACGTCGGAGTCCTGGGCGGTCAGCAGGATCTGCGGCACTATGCCCGCCTCGGCAAAGGCATCATCCACCCGTGCCCGACCGGTGAGGCCGGCCTGATAGGTGACGATGGGCCAGTGGGCCAGAGCGGCCAGGGTCAGCTCCCGCTCGGCGGTGAGGGGGTGCTGCTCCGGCACGACGATATTGTGGTGCCAGCGGTAGTAGGGAAAGGCCACCACCCCTTCGCTCTTGTCGAGCTGCTCGCTGCTGATGCCGATGTCCACCTCACCGGTCTGCACCAGCCGCACTATCTCC
This sequence comes from Aeromonas sp. MaB10011B, assembly GCF_017939325.1. Classification (NCBI taxonomy): domain Bacteria; kingdom Pseudomonadati; phylum Pseudomonadota; class Gammaproteobacteria; order Aeromonadales; family Aeromonadaceae; genus Aeromonas; species Aeromonas sp. MaB10011B. Next base: position 61,395 of record NZ_JAGKRK010000095.1, read on the forward strand.
TCCGGGCTCCCCTGACGCAGCTCCAGCTGTACCAGGGGAAATTGCTCCCGAAACGCCTTCACTACCCTCGGCAGGGCATAACGGGCCTGGGTATGAGTGGTCGCGATGAGCAGCCGGCCCGAGTCGCGATTGGCAAAGGTGCTCGCCAGTTTGCGGATGTTGTCGGCATCCCCCAGGATACGCTCGGCGATCACCAGCAACTCCTTGCCCGGCTCGGTCATACCGAGCAGACGCTTGCCATAGCGAATGAAAAGGGCGAGCCCCAGCTCCTCCTCCAACTCGCGAATGTGGCGGCTGACCCCGGACTGGGAAGTAAAGAGGGCATTGGCCACGTCGGTCAGGTTGTAATCCCGTCGTGCCGCCTCCCGAATGATTCGCAATTGCTGAAAGTTCACCTCATCGCCTCCTGCGCTGAGTGGCGGTGGCTCGTGCCACCGTCCTCTTGTTATGGATTGCCGGGATCATGGCCCGGCAGCAAGCCTGACAGAGGGCCGCACCTCGCGGCTTGCCCTCAGATCTGGTAGTCGGGATAGAGCTGTGCCTGCCTGGCCACCAGGCGCACCCCCTGGCCGGGAGCAAAAGCGCGGGCGGCCTCCTTGCTCAGTTCGGCCTCGTAGTGGGCGCCTCCCGTCTCCCCATCGCCACGCAGTTCCACCCGGATGCGCGGCCCCATGGGCAGCAGGCGGGTAATGGTGGCGCGAATGCCACCGGGGGCATCCGAGGGCAGGATCTCCAGCTCGTGGGGGCGCACATAGGCAATGGCCGCACTCCCTTCTGCCAGATGGGAGGGGATGGGGCCACCCAGTTGCTGTTCACCGATGCCGAGCCCCTGCCCGGCCACCCTGCCACGAAACAGGTTCACGCTGCCAAGGAAGCTGTGCACGAAGGCACTGGCGGGCTGATCATACACTTCGGCAGGGGTGCCAATCTGCTCTACCTTGCCGGCGTTCATCAGCACCACCCGATCCGCCACCTCCAGGGCCTCTTCCTGATCGTGGGTCACAAACAGACTGGTGACATGCAGCTCGTCGTGAAGCTCACGCAGCCAGCGGCGCAGCTCCTTGCGCACCTGGGCATCGAGGGCGCCGAAAGGCTCGTCCAGCAGCAGCACCTTGGGCTGCACCGCCAGGGCCCGGGCCAGGGCGACCCGTTGGCGCTGACCACCGGAGAGCTGGGTCGGGTAGCGTGCCGCGACGTGGCTGAGCTGCACCAGATCCAGCAGCTCCTTGACCCGGGTGCGGATGGCCGCCTCGTCCGGGCGTTCGCTGCGCGGCTTGACCCTCAGGCCAAAGGCCACGTTCTCGAATACCGTCATGTGGCGAAACAGGGCGTAGTGCTGGAACACGAAGCCAACGTTGCGCTCGCGCACATGGAGATCCGAGGCATCCTCGCCGCGGATGATGACGCTGCCACTGTCCGCCTGCTCCAGCCCGGCGATGATCCGCAGCAAGGTGGTCTTGCCGCAGCCGGAGGGGCCGAGCAGGGCGACCAGCTCACCGTCGTGAAAATCGAGGTTGATGTCGGCCAGCGCCGCGTACTGATTGAAATGCTTGTTGAGCCCTTGAACCTGAATGCTCATGAATGCCTCTCCTATAACCGTTAATTCGGGATCAATGGGACTGGGTCGGTTGGCCGCGCAGCCTGGCCAGCAGGGTCTCACCCAGCAGGGTGAAGATCCCGAACAGCGCCAGCAGGCTGGCCACCGCGAAGGCGGCACCGGTCTGGTACTCGTTGTAAAGGATCTCGATGTGCAGCGGCAGCGTGTTGGTCTGGCCGCGAATGTGGCCGGAAACCACGGAGACAGCGCCAAACTCCCCCACCGCCCGGGCGGTACAGAGCAGCAGGCCATACATCAGGCTCCAGCGGATGCCGGGCAGGGTCACCCGCCAGAACATCTGCAACCCGCTCGCCCCCAGCATGATGGCGGCCTCCTCTTCCTCCGGGCCCCGCGCCTCCATCTGGGGCAGCAGCTCGCGTACCACGAAGGGCACAGTGATGAAAGTGGTCGCCAGGATGATCCCCGGGGTAGCGAAAATGATCTTGATGTCGTGCTCGCTGAGCCACTCGCCGAACCAGCCGCGACTGCCGAACAGCAGCACGAACATCAAGCCCGCGATGACCGGCGAGACCGAGAACGGCAGATCGATGAGGGTGATAAGCAGTTGCCGGCCAGGGAAGCGGAACCGGGCGATGGCCCAGGCAGCGGCCAGCCCGAACAGCAAGTTCAGGGGCACCGAGCAGAGCGTCACCAGGGCGGTCAGCCCCAGGGCGCTCAGGGCATCCGGCTCGCTGATGGCGTGCCAGAAGAAGGCCAGACCCGGGCTCAGCGCCTGGATGAAGACGGTGGCCAGCGGCAACAGCAGCAAGGCGGCAAACCAGCCCAGACCGACGGTGACCAGCAGCCATTTGACCCAGACCGGTTCATGGGTCACCGGGGGATGACGCGCCGGGGTGGCCGGAGCGGACTCCTGGGCCTGATCGAGATGTGCAGTAGAGGCGTTCATATACGGCTTCCTCCGATGCGAGCCCAGCTCCAGGCTTGCAACTTGTTGATGAGCAACAGCAGCACAAAGGAAATGAGCAGCATGACGGACGCAATGGCCGATGCACCGGCGTAGTCATACTCCTCCAGGTGACTCATGATCATGAGGGGGGCAATCTCGGACACCATGGGGAGGTTGCCGGCAATGAAGATGACAGAGCCGTACTCCCCCACGCCGCGAGCAAACGCCAGGGCAAAACCGGTGAGCAGCGCAGGTACCAGGGTCGGCCACAGTACCCGGATGAAGGTCTGCCAGCGGTTGGCACCCAGGCTCGCGGCCGCCTCCTCTTGCTCGCTCTCCGCTTCCCGCAGCACCGGCTGCAGGGTACGCACCACAAAGGGCAGCCCGATAAAGGTCAGGGCAATAACCACCCCTATGGGGTTATAGGCAAGCTCGATGCCCAGCGGAGCGACCCATTGGCCAATCCAGCCGTTGGGGGCAAAGATGGCGCACAAGGCAATGCCGGAGACGGCAGTCGGCATGGCAAAGGGCAGGTCGATCAGCGCATCCACCAGTCTGCGGCCGGGGAAGGTATAGCGCACCAGTACCCAGGCCAGTATCAGACCGAACAGACTGTTGAGCAGGGCGGCAATGAAGGCGGCGCCAAAGCTCAGGCGAAAGGAGGCGAGCACCCGGGGGGAGCCGATCACCTGCCAGAACTCGGCGGCGCTCAGGTTGTTCACCGCAAACAGCACCAGTGCCGAGAGCGGCAGCAGCACCAGTATGCCCAGATAGAGCAGACTGAAGCCCAGCGTTGGCCCCAGGCCTGGCAGGACGGAATAAGAACTTAATCGCATAACACATCCGTTTGTTATAAATACTTTGGATGTGACGATTTTGCTCACGGCGGCCAGGGACAACAAACACCAATAATGCCTTTGCTAAGCACTTTTTTATCTAACAATGGTGGAACAAGGCTTTTAGAGCGATAAGCATAAAAAAAGGTCTTTTATATAAATAAAAGACCTAAAAGACGGAGCGGTAAAACCGGGAACATGCAAAGTCAGTCACGCTGGCCAAGTTGCCAGCCCGCCTGGAAATCGTGCCGAGACAATCCGATGGTCCCTCATCGAAAACTGAGTGCGGCCTGCTTGCCCCACTCGGCAGGAGCAGGCTCCACCACCATTTCGGCACGGCGGTATAGGGTGCCGAGCAAAGCGAGGCCCTGGTGCCACTCCCCATGGCCGGACTGGGCATTGATATGGCCCACTTCCCCCGCATCGAACAACGGCACCTGCCACTGCCGGCTCCAGAACTCTGCCCGCTCGAAACTCATCCAGGGGTCATTGCGGCTGGCGATCAACTGGGCAGAGACCTTGATCGACCCCGTCAACACCTCATCCGGGATGCCAAAACGGGCAGGATCGGCAGGGGCAACGATGAAGATGGAGGAGACCTTGTCTGGTTGCAGTCTGGCGGCAGCGATGGCCGTCAGAGCGCCGAAGGAGTGGGCGACCAGGTGGACCCGGCTGCGCCGGCTCCTGAGCTTGCTCGCCAGCTTGGCGCTCCAGACCGTGAGATCCGGCTTGTCCCAGGGCAGACCCATCATTCTCTGCCACTGGGGAAATTGCTGGTGCCAGCGGCTCTGCCAGTGATCCGGCCCACTGTTGTGCAGACCGGGAACCAGAAGGATCTTGTTCATCGTGGTACTCCTATCTGTTGTCACAGGGGCCTGCGTCTCTTAGCGGCCCGGTTGGTAAATCTGGTCAAACGATCCGCCCTGGGCGAAGTGCTTCTTCTGTGCCTTTTCCCAATCTCCTTCCAGATCCTTGACAGTGAAGAGCGTCAGGTTGGGGAACTGGGCCGCTGTCTCCTTCAGGATCGCCGGATTGCTCGGACGATAGTGGTATTTGGCGATGATGCGCTGCCCTTCGTCAGAGTAGAGATACTCGAGGTAAGCCTTGGAGACGGCCTCGGTACCATGCTTCTTGGCTACCTTGTCCACCACGGCTACCGGCGGCTCGGCCAGGATGGAGACCGAGGGCACCACCAGTTCGAACTTGTCGCTGGTGCCCGGCTGATTGAGCACCAGCAACGCTTCATTTTCCCAGGCCAGCAACACATCCCCGAGCCCGCGTTCGATGAAGCTGGTGGTGGCGCCACGTGCCCCGGAGTCCAGCACCTTCACATTCTTGAACAGATCGCTGACAAACTGTTTGGCGCCCTCTTCAGTGCCGCTTTTCTTCAGGGCATAGCCCCAGGCAGCCAGATAATTCCAGCGCGCACCGCCGGAGGTCTTGGGGTTGGGGGTGATGATGGCGACATCCTTGCGCACCAGGTCGCCCCAATCCTTGATCTGCTTGGGATTCCCCTTGCGCACCAGGAAGACGATGGTGGAGGTATAGGGAGAGGCATTGTTGGCCAAACGCCCTTCCCAGTCGCTGGCGGTGAGACCTGCCTTGGCCACCGCATCCACGTCATAGGCCAGCGCCAGGGAGACCACATCAGCCTCCAGTCCGTCCACCACGGCACGAGCCTGTTTGCCTGAGCCACCGTGTGACTGGCTCACCACCACATCGTCGCCGGTTTTGGCCTTCCACTCCTTGGCAAAGGCACTGTTGTACTCCTGGAACAGCTCCCGCGTCGGGTCATAGGAGACATTCAGCAGGCGCACCTCGGCGGCCTGGACCTGACCGAGAGCCAGCAGGGAGAGAACGGTGAGAGCGGTCATTCGCAGTTTCATGGTGATACTCCATATCGTTGGGTTGAGTACAGCATGCCCGCTTATGCATATTCCATGAAGAAAGAAAAAGCGCTTTGCTTATCTCTTATCCGCATATGAGCTCCCGATGGTCCTCTGGCACTCTCGGCCAGAGCGTATTCGCGTGCTTGCGATGCTCATCTCCAGACACGACAAAGCCCGGTCGATTGGCCGGGTTGGGAAAAGATGGAGGAACAAAGGCAAACCAGAGCGAAGGGTAAGCCTTGGGTAAAGGGACAATGCCAGACACGCAATCACCACAGGGGGGAAGAGGCGGGTTGTCCGTGACAAGTGGCAGACCCGTCGGTTGCCTCTTGTTCCCTGAGCTCTTATCCAGACGCCAGAAAACAAAAAGGCCTTCCCGTCAGGGAAGGCCTTTCAATTTAGTGGCGGAGCGGACGGGACTCGAACCCGCGACCCCCGGCGTGACAGGCCGGTATTCTAACCGACTGAACTACCGCTCCGCATTCGGTTAGCTTTCGCTAAATCTTTTGCCGCTTATTCTGAGGTGTCATCCTCGCAGCCGGTCATGTGATTCTTCACATCACCGTTTAATTGGGTGCCTGGCAGTGTCCTACTCTCGCATGGCGAATGCCACACTACCATCGGCGCTACAGCGTTTCACTTCTGAGTTCGGCATGGGATCAGGTGGTTCCACTGCGCTATTGCCGCCAGGCAAAAATCTTCAATCTGAAAAAGCTGATTTAGTTATTCGTTCTCGGTATCTGCTACAAGTCTCTGAACACTTCTTGGGTGTTGTATGGTTAAGCCTCACGGGTAATTAGTATGGGTTAGCTCAACGTATCGCTACGCTTACACACCCCACCTATCAACGTTGTGG
>NZ_JAGKRK010000096.1:0-317 GCF_017939325.1 Aeromonas sp. MaB10011B
GCACACTGACCGAAGGAAGCGTGATGCAGATCCCCCAATATCGGCTTTCGATACTTGGTGATAAACACCAAATGTACGTGCAAAACGTAGGCCGCATGGCGTGATTTATTAATTTTAGTGAATTGCATTCTGTCACTCAATCGGGCATTAATAGATATGGCAATAATGCTGCACACTGAGCGCTAAATGCAAATTCTGAAAGCCTACAAATTCCGACTCGAACCGACCGAACAACAAGCGCAACGCCTGCGCCAGTTGGGCGGTTGTGCTCGTTATGTCTGGAATCACGGGCTGGCAGAAACCAAACGCATTCTGGA
>NZ_JAGKRK010000097.1:0-23777 GCF_017939325.1 Aeromonas sp. MaB10011B
CCCATCATCGCCACCGACAGATTGCCTTGCTCCAGGTAGATACGGTTCACATCGGTGATTTCCAGCTCACCACGCGGTGACGGCTTCAGGCACTTGGCAATCTCAACAACGCTGTTGTCGTAGAAATAGAGGCCGGTCACCGCATAGTTGCTCTTGGGCTCCAACGGCTTCTCTTCCAGCGAGATAGCGGTACCCTCTTTATCAAATTCCACCACCCCATAACGCTCGGGGTCATGCACATGGTAGGCAAAGACGGTAGCACCACTCTCTTTGGCCGCTGCCGCCGCCAACTGTTTCTGCAGGTCGTGGCCATAGAAGATGTTGTCCCCCAGCACCAGCGCACAGGGGTCTGACCCGATAAACTCTTCACCCAGAATAAAGGCTTGTGCCAACCCGTCCGGACTTGGCTGCACCTTGTACTGCAAATTAAGGCCCCACTGACTGCCGTCACCCAGCAATTGCTCAAAACGGGGGGTATCTTGCGGCGTGCTGATGATCAGAATATCGCGAATGCCCGCCAGCATCAGGGTGCTCAGCGGGTAGTAGATCATCGGCTTGTCATAGATAGGCAACAGTTGCTTGCTCACCGCCATGGTCACCGGATAGAGACGGGTGCCTGAGCCACCGGCCAGAATGATGCCTTTACGTTTGGTCATGATGCTTGTTTCTTATTTTTAAATTGCAAAAGAAAAAGGTGGCTTGCAGCTACACCTTTTACGTTTTATCTCTTGCCAGCCAGGGATGCACTCAACACATCCCTGACCAGGGATTTACTTGCTGAGGATCTCGGTCAACATCCGCTCCACGCCGACGGTCCAGTCCGGCAGTACCAGATCAAAGGTGCGCTGGAATTTGTCGGTATCAAGGCGGGAGTTATTGGGGCGTTTGGCAGGGGTCGGGAAGGCGCTGGTCGGCACTGCATTAAGTTGCTTGACCGTCAGTTCAACGCCAGCCTCTCTGGCTTTGGCAAACACCAATTGGGCGTAGTCAAACCAGGTGGTGGTACCGGAGGCAATCAGATGGTACAGCCCGGCAACCTCGGGTCTGCTCTGCGCCACGCGGATCGCATGGGCGGTGCAATCGGCCAGTAACTCGGCACCGGTCGGGGCGCCGAACTGGTCATTGATGACCGACATCTCGCTACGCTCTTTGCCAAAGCGCAGCATTGTCTTGGCAAAGTTGGCTCCACGGGCGGCGTAGACCCAGCTGGTGCGGAAGATCAGGTGACGAGCGCAGAGAGCCGCCCCCTGTTCCCCTGCCAACTTGGTTTCACCGTAGACGTTGAGCGGTGCAGTTGCATCGGTTTCCACCCAGGGGCGCTCACCGCTGCCATCGAACACATAGTCGGTGGAGTAATGCACCAGCCAGGCACCCAATGCTTCCGCTTCTTTGGCGATCGCCGCCACACTGGTCGCGTTGAGCAGCTCGGCAAATTCCCGCTCACTCTCCGCCTTATCGACTGCGGTGTGGGCTGCGGCGTTGACAATCACGTCCGGCTTGACAAGACGTACCGTGTCGGCCACCCCTGCCGGGTTGCTGAAATCGCCACAATAATCGGTGGAGTCAAAATCAACGGCAGTGATGCGGCCCAGCGGTGCGAGTGCACGCTGCAGCTCCCAACCGACCTGACCGTTTTTGCCAAACAGCAGAATATGCATCAGGCACGCTCCCCGTAATTCTGCTCAATCCAGGATTGGTAGGCACCGCTCTTGACGTTGTTGACCCACTGTTGGTTATCCAGATACCACTGCACGGTTTTGCGAATGCCCGATTCGAAAGTTTCTTGCGGCTGCCATGCGAGTTCACTGCTCATCTTGCTGGCATCGATGGCATAACGGCGATCATGGCCAGGGCGATCCGCCACATAGGTGATTTGCGCACGATAAGAGCCCGCCTTCGGCACCATCTCGTCCAGCAGATCGCAGATGGTGTGTACCACCTCCAGATTCTGCTTCTCGTTATGACCGCCGATGTTGTAGGTCTCCCCGACCAAGCCCGTGGTCACCACCTTGTAGAGCGCGCGTGCGTGGTCTTCCACATAGAGCCAATCGCGAATTTGGTCGCCCTTGCCATAGACCGGCAGCGGCTTACCATCCAACGCATTGAGGATCACCAACGGGATCAGTTTCTCGGGGAAGTGGTACGGGCCGTAGTTGTTGGAGCAGTTGGTGACGATGGTGGGCATGCCGTAGGTACGGCGCCAGGCGCGCACCAGATGGTCACTGGAAGCCTTGGAGGCAGAATAGGGGCTGCTGGGGGCGTAGGGCGTCGTTTCAGTGAAGAGTGGCAAGGGTTCAGCAGCAGACGCTTCATCCGGATGTGGCAGATCGCCATACACCTCGTCTGTGGAGATATGGTGGAAGCGGAAGGCCGTCTTGCGCGCCTCGTCCAGACCGTTCCAATAGGCGCGGGCCGCTTCCAGCATCATATAGGTGCCGACGATATTGGTCTCAATGAAGTCGGCGGGGCCTGTGATAGAGCGGTCAACGTGACTCTCGGCGGCCAAGTGCATCACGGCATCCGGTTGATGGGTAGCAAACACCCGATCCAGTTCGACGCGGCTGCAGATGTCGACCTGCTCGAACGCGTAACGATCGCTGCCCGAGACCTCAGCCAGGGATTCCAGGTTGCCTGCATAGGTCAGCTTGTCGAGGTTGACAACTGAGTCTTGGGTATGCTGGATGATATGGCGAACAACGGCTGAACCGATAAAGCCGGCACCACCAGTCACAAGGATCTTCATTGAAAGGTTCCCGATTTCAAGATAACGAAATGACACGACATTGTTTGACGCTTGCGTAGAAGATTTTCACAGTAGGTTTGCGAAGCGCCTACACTGATGACTAAATCGTCTAGCACACAGATATATCACTGAAACTAAGCTTGGTTAATTTTTCTGCATAATTTCTAGCGATACGACTTGTAAATAATTCTTATTTGATAAACTTGGTGGGGAGGGTAATTATGAAAAAGATGACATAGTCAACAAAGTGAAACGCTACCGCCCTTGAGTTACAGCTCCCAATATGCTGATTTTAACCTTCTTGTCCGTGCTGTTGGCCATCAGATCCTCCAGCTTCTTGTTTTGATTGATGTTTAACAATTCTTAAGCATTCCATTACCTTACTAGGCTGTCCGGAACCTACATTGCTCACATCTTGGGCTTTTTGCGCCCTAAACCCGATCGTGGGTCAGATTCTATCTTGTTTAACCCAAGGGTGAATAGTCAAAAGGTGCAAAAGGCCCTCAATAGGGTAAGGATTCAACAGCATTCCCATTAACCTACTGACTTCAATGTCACCAGTATTTTTACTGATAATCCTCTAGTGACACCTTTCGATGAAGAATAGAAAAAATATGTCTGTCAGTGTGCTCTTATCACCTCATTCGTGGGCATCAGATTGTTAGGATAGCGCCAAGAGATCAAGAGTGTGCTCTTCTGTTGACCCATTCACGTACCTTACTGCCCCTCCACTGCGATCATAACGGTCGCATACTGCTGTCACCGTATGTAAATCGCTTCGTGTCACAGAGTTTTGACATCTTATTAAACACTCTATTGAGGAGTTCAGTCTGGGATGATTCAGTTCCGATACAGCGGGGTCAGGTAGGATCCGGATTGACTCTCCCTCTTGTTGACCCTCTAATTGGCAGCCTGGACCCTCATCATCATGCATCTTATGAAAATCCTACTGGTTGAAGACGACAAGCTGCTCAATCACCACCTCTCCACCCTGTTGACCGAGGCCCAGAACCAGGTTTACAGCACGGATAATGCCCAGGTGGCGCTGCACTACGCAGCAGACTACCCCATCGATGTCGCTATCATCGATCTGGGCCTGCCTGACATGGATGGCCTTCAGCTCATCACCCGCCTGCGCGAGCAGCAGATCCCCTTTCCCATCATTGTGCTGACGGCCAGAGGCAACTGGCAGGACAAGGTGGAAGGACTGGAGGCCGGGGCGGACGACTACCTGGTCAAACCCTTCCAGAAGGACGAGCTGCTGGCCCGCCTCAATGCGCTGGTACGCCGCAGCGCCGGCTTCATCTCCCCCAGAGTGAAGGCGGGTGACTACGAGCTGGATCTCTCCCGCAAGGAGCTGACCATCGCCGGCGAGGTCACCGTGTTGACCAGTTTCGAATATCTGATCCTGGAATACCTGATGCGAAATGCCCGTCAGGTGGTCTCCAAACAGCAGCTGCTGGATCAGCTCTATGGGGATGGTGAAGGGGATCCCAACACCATCGAGGTGATGGTGAGCCGACTTCGCAAAAAACTGGATCCGGAAGGGAGCATCCAGCCCATCTCCACCATCCGCCGCCAGGGCTACATCTTCAACCTCGCCTGCAGCTGATGCGCCTTGCCATGTTGCATCCCCTGACCCTGATCCGCCGCTCCCTGCACCTAAAGCTGATGCTGAGTGCCATGCTGGTCATCGCGCTTATCATGGCCTTCTCCGTCTACATCCTCTACCTCGGCCATGCCGAGGAGCAGGCCCAGAAAGCCAGTGTCCGCATGCAGGAGAACCTCTCCAAGCTGTTCTCGTCCAAGCAGCCGGAGCCCCACGCCATGACGGATCTAGGCAAGCTCACCCCGGATGCCATCGATCCCAATCTCGACACCCTGATCTGCCGCGCCGACGGAGTGCTGAGCTGGTCCAGCCTGCACATGCCGGAGGTGGTCTCCATCAAGGAGACCATCTGCCGGGATCTGATGAGATACCTGGGGGGACTGGATCAGGACTATTTCTTCAAGCTGCATACCATCAAGAACGGCGAGAGCTACTTCATCTACAGCCTGCGTTTCCTGCGCAATCATGGCGCCGGCCCCACCACCTACTACGTGGTGATGGTCGATTCCGCCCGGCGCTATCAGGCCCAGACCCGCGATTACCTCTACCGCTGCATTCGCCAGGCGCTGCTCGCCTACTGTCTGCTGGGCGCTCTGTTGCTGCTCACCAGTTTCTGGAGCCTCTCCTCCCTGCGTACCATGGCGCTCCAGATTGACGAGATCCGCGCCGGTACGCGAGAGGCACTGTCAAACGACTACGAGCGCGAGCTGACCCCCCTGACAAGCTCAGTCAACCAGTTGCTGGAGAACGAACGCCAGCAGACCCAGCGCTACCAGCACGCCCTCAACGATCTCGCCCACAGCCTGAAAACCCGGCTGGCGCTCATCCAGATCACCGCCCAGGAGCTCAAGCTCGGCCACGATATCCATGACAACATCAATGAACAGATCACCACCATGGATCAGATCATCCAGTACCAGTTGCGCCGCGCCGTCACCGGGCGAAAGCGCCTCGCGAGCAAGGGCACCGAACCGGTTCCCCTCATCGAGAAGCTGCTGGCCAGTCTCGCCAAGGTCTATCGCCACAAGAAGCTGCAGACCGGCTTCCAGTTTGACGACGATGTCTTCTTTCACGGCGAGCAGGGCGATCTGATGGAGCTGATGGGCAACCTGCTGGACAACGCCTGCAAGTTCGCCATCAGCGAGATCCGGGTTCATGTCCGCCACCGGGAGAGCGGCCTGCTCATCGTGGTGGAAGACGACGGCCCTGGCATCGATCCCGGCAAATCGCAGCAGATCTTCCAGCGCGGCGTGCGGGCTGACAGCTCCCCCGGCCAGGGGATTGGCCTCGCCGTGGTGACCGAAATCGTGCACAGCTACGGCGGCGAGATCCGGGTGGATGACTCCCCGCTCGGCGGCGCGAGATTCCACATCACCCTCCCCTGACAGCGCAGGACATTGCCATCCCGGTGCTTGCCCTGTCACACGCCTCACTCCTTATGCTTCGACAAAGCCAAGCACATGGCAGCGAGGCTGGCGAGCTTGCACTCCCATCAGAAGCTGGCCAGCCGCTCCCCTCAACCCCATGCACGCGCAGAAACGGCAGGCATAAAAATCTATGGTCAGCCTGAACTTTGCAAGGCCAGATTGATGATGAGTACTGACAGGGCAGGCTTGCTATAATCTATCCGGATTCTTGGTGGGCTATCATGCCCGATCCATGATGTGAGCCGCGCCTGAGGTACCTCAAAAAACCGTCAGTCTTGAAGACTGTTTTTTATGTCAGGTTTACCCTCAGGCCGTTGGGCCAGTTGTCGTCATCATTTTCTGAACATCGCAAAGGCAGGCGTAATGCCAAACTCGAGCAGCAGGGCGTGGATTTGATTAGCGGTTTGCACTCGGTCGGCAATGCGGGCTTCGCGCAGTCGATGCAGTGCCGAGCTGGCCTGCTGTTCGGGTGTTTTGACGCCGACATAGCGCATGGAGGAGCGGGAAGCCGCTTCACTGATGACGTGTGCATCAAGGACGTCGCTCTTGTTGCCGGTGACAAAAGGGCGAACATACTGTGGCGCGATCAATTGCACCTGATGGCCGAAACCAGCGAACAAGCCTAGAACGAGTGAACTGGTGTTTGAAGACGGGTTTGCCGTTGGCATCCTGCCCGGCGAGATGAGAGGAGTGCTTGCCGATGTCGAGTCCAAAGAGTGTGATAGTTGCCATGATGCTCTCCTGAAGTAGAAAAGAAACAGCCCAGCAAGCGTAGCCTACTGGGCTGCGGGCCAGGCTGACCATCACATTAAACCGGCGCTCATGGCGCCAGTTTTGCATTTCAACGACCCGGATCATATCTGGTCGATCATGTCCTGGACGAACTGGGAGCAGGAACGCAGGGTGGCCTCGAAGTCATAAGTGACGCTCTTGTTGGCGATGGCCGCTTCCATCCCCTTGACGATGAGGTCAGCCGCCTCGGTCCAGCCCAGGTGGCGCAGCATCATCTCGGCAGAGAGGATGAGGGAGCCCGGGTTGACCTTGTCCTGACCAGCGTATTTCGGCGCGGTGCCGTGGGTGGCTTCGAACAGGGCAACGCCATCGCCGATGTTGGCGCCCGGGGCGATGCCGATGCCGCCGACCTGGGCCGCCAGCGCGTCGGAGATGTAGTCGCCGTTGAGGTTCATACAGGCGATGACGTCCTTGACCACGATGGTCTTGCCGGTCTTCGGGTTCTTGAAGGAGCACCAGGGGCCGCCGTCGATGAGCTGGGCATCGTACTCTTTCTGGGCCAGGGCATAACCCCAATCCTTGAAGGCACCCTCGGTGAACTTCATGATGTTGCCCTTGTGCACCAGGGTCACGGAGTCGCGATCGTTGTCGATGGCGTACTCGATGGCGGCACGGACCAGACGCTCGGTACCAGCCTTGGACATGGGCTTGATGCCGATGCCGCAGGACTCGGGGAAGCGAATTTTCTTCACGCCCATCTCGTTTTGCAGGAAAGCGATCACCTTCTTGGCTTCATCGCTGTCTGCCTTCCACTCGATGCCGGCGTAGATGTCTTCGGCGTTCTCGCGGAAGATCACCATGTCGGTCAGCTCGGGGTGCTTGACCGGGCTCGGGGTCCCTTCGTAGTAACGGACCGGGCGCAGGCAGACGTAGAGATCCAGCTCCTGGCGCAGGGCCACGTTGAGGGAGCGAATACCACCGCCGACCGGGGTGGTCAGCGGGCCCTTGATGGCCACGCAGTATTCACGAATGAAATCCAGGGTTTCGGCCGGCAGCCAGGCACCTTCGCCATAGACATGAGTCGATTTCTCGCCGGTATAGATCTCCATCCAGGCGATCTTGCGCTCGCCTTTGTAGGCTTTCTCGACCGCAGCATTTACCACATTCAACATGGCCGGGGTCACGTCCACACCGATACCATCCCCTTCGATAAACGGAATGATGGGATTGTGGGGAACCTACAGCTTGCCGCTGGCATCGACTGTGATTTTCTGGCCCTGGGTCGGGATAACTACTTTGCTTTCCATCGGCATCTCCTAACTTCTGTTTGTTATCAATCTGATCGTTGCGCTAAGCCCATCCATTTGCATAATCAAATGGCGGGCGTGCATGTCCGACCATAGTCGAGTACTGGATCACAATGCCCACCCTCTTCCCGCCCGGGATGAGGATCCTGCCATTGCCATCGATGCATGGCGCCAGTCTTTGTCATGGCGTCAGGCTCTCGCTCTGCCCCTGGGGCTGGCTCAGGGCCCGGCACAGGGAGGGGGTGAGCCCGGTCTTCTGCTTGAACACTCGGCAGAAATAGTTCACATCCATGTAACCACAGCGGCTCGCCACCTCTTCGAGACGGAAGCGGTATTTTCTCAGCATGAACTTGGCCCTATCGATGCTTACCCAGCTGATGTAGTCCGCCAGGCGCATGTGGCCCTGCTCACGAAACAGGTGGGAGAGGTGGCTCGCCGAGACATTGAAGCGGTGGACCATGGAGTCGCGGCTGATGGGGCGGTGAAAGTTGTCCTGGATATAGATGCAGATGCGGTGAAACAGCTCAGCCCCTCGCGGCCGATCGAAGGCGACTCAGCCAGCAGTTGACGGGCGCTGGTGAGCAACACCTGCAACAGGTGGTTGTCGGTGGGGGAGCGGTCTGGATCTTCGGCCAGCACGTTGAGCGCCGCCAGTATGTGTTCGTTCACATGACCGGCCCGGGTCATAATACTGTGCTTTTGCACATCGAAGAAATCCGGGTCTTCCCGCCGCTTGCTCACCAGACTGAAGCCGAGCTGACGCTTGCCAAACAGCAGGCTCAGCACCGAGCAGTCGGTGGTCCAGAGCGGCTTGTTCCAGCCGTTGGGGGCGATGCAGATCTCCTGGCTGCCCCGCTCCCTGTCCCAGATCTGGTTGCGGTACTCGCCGCTGAACACCAGCTCGAGGCGGGGAAAGTTGACCTGATAGCTGAAACCGGGCGGAACCCCCTGATCCTGGGCAAACCAGATCTGGTCGAAGGAGGCCTGCTCGTGGAGGGCGCAATCGAGCAACTGGCTGAAGACAAGAGACATGCTGATCCTGCTCAAGAGAGAGGCAAGCGGTTGCGGTGCCCACGACCGCCTATGTTATAGTCCGGTCCACGGCAGCAATGCCACTCTTTTCTGCACCCGATTTTCTGCACACCAAATGAGGCATCCCTTATGAGCAGTCGCGATCTGCCCTCTTTTTTGTCAATGCAAAATCCGATTCAAGGCTACGACTGGGGCAGCCATGACGCCCTCACTACTCTGTTCGGCATCCCCAATCCGGCAGGCAAGCCCCAGGCCGAACTCTGGATGGGTGCCCACCCCAACGGCTGCTCCGAGGTGATGCTGGCAGGGCAGGCCCAAAAACTCTCGACCCTGATAGAGTGCGCCCCCGCCGCCGTGCTGGGCGAGGCCACCCAGGCCCGTTTTGGCAGCCTGCCGTTCCTGTTCAAGGTGCTGTGCGCCGAGAAGGCCCTCTCAATTCAGGTGCACCCGAGCAAGGCGCAGGCCGAAGCGGGCTTTGCCAAGGAAGAGGCCGCTGGCATCTCGCCCAAAGCAGCCAATCGCAACTACAAAGATCCCAACCACAAGCCCGAGCTGGTGTTTGCCCTCACCCCCTATCAGGCCATGAACGGCTTTCGCGCCATCCCGGCCATCCTGGCGCTGTTCGAGCGGGTCAAGCTGCCCGCCCTTGCCGACCTGGTCGCCGCCCTCGCAGCCAGCCAGAACGAAGCAGGTCTGCAACACTTCTTCCACCAGCTGCTGGTGCTGGAAGGGGCGCGTAAGGAAGAGGCACTGGCGGGCCTGCTGGCCTTTGCAGCCGCCCATCAGAATGAAGAGACCTTTGCCCTCATCACCAGCCTGGCCGCCCAGTACCCGTGGGATGTGGGGCTGTTCTCGCCGCTCTTGCTCAACGTGGTGACCCTGCAGCCCGGTCAGGCGATGTATCTGGACGCCTGCACCCCGCACGCCTATGTGCGCGGCACCGGCCTTGAGATCATGGCCAACTCCGACAACGTGCTGCGCGCCGGGCTCACCCCCAAGTACATAGACGTGGCCGAGCTGCTGGGCTGCACCCGCTGCCTGCCCAAGCCGGACGACCAGATCCTGCTCAGCCCCCGCATGGAAGGCGCCGTGCAGCACTACGACGTCCCCGTACCGGACTTCACCTTCAGCGTATACCCGGCCGGTGAGCATGCACTCACCACCGCCAGCGCCGAGATCCTGCTTGCCATCGATGATACTGTCATCCTTCAGCAAGGTAAGCAGTCACTACGCCTGGATAAAGGGCAATCCGCCTTCATCCCCGCCGCCACCGGCAGCTACCAGCTGCTGGCCGAGGGCCGGGTCGCCCGTGCTGGCAACCGCTGCTAGCCTGTCAGAGACGGATCCCGAGGGACTGGCGCAGATAGGCTCCCGCCCCGAGCAGCCCCGGCCCTTCATGGGTGATGAGGAAGACCGGAATGTCTTTGAGATAAGGCTTGAAGCGCCCCTTGTCCTCGAAGGCGACCCGAAAGCCCGATCCGATGAAGAACTCCTGGAAGCGCGGCACGATGCCACCGGCGATGTAGACACCGCCGAAGGTGCCCATGTTGAGGGCCAGGTTGCCGGCAAAGCGGCCCATGAGCACGCAGAACAGGCTCAAGGTGCGGCGGCAATCGAGGCAATCCCCCGCCAGCGCACGCTCGGTGATGTCCTTGGGGGCAAAGGGTTCGGGCTCGCGGCCATCGGATTTGACTAGGCCGCGATAGAGATTGACGAGCCCGGGGCCCGAGAGGAAACGCTCCGCCGACACATGGCCCAGCTCGCCGCGCATCACCTGCAGCACCGCATCTTCCTCTTCCGTGTTGGCGGCGAAGTCCACGTGACCGCCCTCACCCGGCAGGCTCAGCCACTGCTCACCGGCCTGCACCAGGTGGGCGACGCCAAGGCCGGTACCTGCGCCATAGATGGCGATGGGCTTGCCGGCTACCGGAGCCGCGCCCCCGAGCTGGATGCGATCGCTCTCGCCGAGCACGGGCACCGCCATGGAGACGGCAGTGAAATCGTTGATCACCTGCAGGCGCGCAAGGCCGAGGTTGGCCTGCATCTCGCGGATGGAGAACTCCCAGCTGTGGTTGGTCATGGCGACCCAGTCACCGTTGATGGGGCAGGCGATGGCGATGCACGCCTCGCCCACGGTGGCATCGTGCTCTTCGAGATAGAGGCGCACCACGGCCTCCAGGCTGGGATGGGCCAGCCCCGAATAGGTTTTTGCCTGGGAAATGGCGCCCGTCGCCAGTTCGCAGAGGGCCAGCCGGGCATTGGTACCGCCAACGTCGCCCACCAGCGCATGGGTATGCTGCATAACAAACTCCTTCGTTACCGACTCGGGGCGGCCCTTACCGTCCCGACATTATTATTTGCCTGCAATACTACTCGAGCCCGCAGCCGAGCTGCGCGATTTATGCAGACAAGTGTGCACCCGCTCACAGTGTTGTTGCTTTGCAACATTTGTAAGCGTTTTCAAGACGCAAATGGAAGTTTGCAACTAAAAACACGAAATAATTAGACATGAGTCATACTTTACAGGGCCGAGATTAGTTCCGATAAGCGCTTGTCTTGTATAGTCATCGCGGAGACTGGAAACCTGCTTGAGCTGTGAATTTAGTGCACAGACACTGAAGTTAAATTACAAAAATGCCTGGTGGTAATGATGAATACCCTCGATAAAATTACGAACAATCTGGAAAGTTTCAGTAAATCAGAGCGTAAGGTGGCTGAAGTGATCCTGGCCTCACCCCAGACCGCCATTCACTCCAGCATTGCTACCCTGGCCAAGCTGGCCGATGTGAGCGAACCGACCGTCAACCGTTTCTGCCGTCGCCTCGATACCAAGGGTTTTCCCGATTTCAAGTTGCACCTGGCCCAGAGTCTGGCCAACGGCACCCCTTATGTGAACCGCCACGTGGAAGCGGAAGACGGCCCGGATACATATACCGCCAAGATCTTCGAATCCACCATGGCCTGCCTCGATGCCGCCAAGAACAGCCTGGACATCTCGGCCATCAACCGCTGCGTCGATATTCTGACCCAGTCCAAGAAGATCAGCTTCTTTGGTCTGGGCGCCTCCTCCGCCGTCGCCCGGGATGCCCAGAACAAGTTCTTCCGCTTCAATATCCCCGTGGTGAGCTTCGATGACATCGTCATGATGCGCATGAGCTGCATCAACAGCAGTGAAGGGGACGTGGTGGTCCTCATCTCCCACACCGGCCGCACCAAGGCATTGGTGGAAATTGCCGCGCTGGCCCGGGAAAACGATGCCACCGTCATCGGCATGACCGCCAAGGACTCTCCCCTGGCCCGCGAGTGCAACCTGGTGCTCTCCATGGACGTGCCGGAAGACACCGACGTCTACATGCCCATGGCCTCGCGCATCGCCCAGCTCGCCCTGGTGGACGTGCTGGCCACCGGTTTCACCCTGCGCCGTGGCATGAAATTTCGCGAAAACCTGAAGAAAGTCAAAGAAGGTTTGCGCGAATCCCGCTTTGATACCCCGCACTCCTCCTGATCATTCGGGGGTCCGCCCCCGACTGTCTATGCCAATGGGCTTGGTGTAGTATCGAAATTCAATCAAACAAGGCCACCCAGATGGCCTGCCAGTTGGCGCCATGCCACATGCTTGACGGGGCAGTATTTCAAGTCATATCAACTTCACATTGGAGTCTTTCATGCCAAGACGTACAAAGATTGTTACCACACTCGGTCCGGCGACCGATCGCGACGGCATTCTCGAGGGGATCATTCGCGCCGGTGCCGACATGGTGCGGATGAACTTCTCCCACGGCACTCCTGAAGATCATATCCAGCGCGCCAACCAGGTGCGTGACATCGCCGCCAAGCTGGGCCGCCACGTGGCCATCATGGGCGATCTGCAAGGCCCCAAGATCCGCGTCTCCACCTTCAAGGATGGCAAGATCTACCTCGCCATCGGTGACAAGTTCATTCTCGACGCCGCCCTCGGCAAGGGAGAAGGCTGCCAGGAGCAGGTCGGCATCGACTACAAGAGCCTGCCGCAGGACGTGGTATCCGGTGACATCCTGCTGCTGGACGATGGCCGCGTGCAACTGAAGGTCGAGCAGGTCGAAGGCACCCGCATCCACACCACGGTGACCGTGGCCGGCCCTCTCTCCAACAACAAGGGCATCAACAAGAAGGGTGGCGGCCTCTCCGCCCCGGCCCTGACCGAGAAGGACAAGGAAGACATCAAGACCGCCGCCCGCATGAACGTGGACTACCTGGCGGTCTCCTTCCCCCGCAGCGGTGATGATCTGCGCTACGCCCGCGAACTGGCCCGCGAAGCTGGCTCCAACGCCAAGATCGTGGCCAAGGTCGAGCGCGCCGAGACCGTCGCCAGCGACGAGGCGATGGAAGACATCATCCTCGGCTCCGATGCCGTCATGGTGGCCCGTGGCGATCTCGGCGTCGAAATCGGCGACCCCGAACTGGTGGGTGTGCAGAAGAAGCTCATTCGCCACTCCCGTCGCCTGAATCGCGTGGTCATCACTGCGACCCAGATGATGGAGTCCATGATCAACGCACCGCTCCCGACCCGTGCCGAAGTCATGGACGTGGCCAACGCCGTGCTGGACGGTACCGATGCGGTGATGCTCTCCGCCGAGACCGCCGCCGGCCAGTTCCCCATCGAGACCGTGACCTCCATGGCCAGCGTCTGTGTGGGCGCCGAGAAGCACCCGAGCCTGAACGTCTCCAACCACCGCATGAGCTACACCTTCACCTCGGTGGAAGAGGCGGTGGCCATGTCCACCATGTATGCGGCAAACCACCTGGAAGGGGTCAAGGCGATCGTGGCGCTGACCGAGTCGGGCACCACCCCGCTGCTGATGTCCCGCATCAGCTCCGGCCTGCCCATCTTCGCCATGTCTCCTCACAACAAGACCCTGGCCTGGGCCAACCTCTACCGCGGCGTCACCCCCGTGCTGTTTGATGGCGACGAGACCAAGCCGGTCTACGAGGTGTGCCGCGACGCGCTGGACGTGCTCAAGGCCAAGGGACTGCTGCAAAGCGGCGACATGGTATTGCTCACCCACGGCGACAAGATGGAGACCGTCGGCAGCACCAACACCTGCAAGGTGATGATGGTCGAGTAATCGCCCCTCCTCCCTGCAACAAAAACGGCTCCCACGGGAGCCGTTTTTTATGGGATCTGCCCAGGTTCAACTGCGAAACAGCTCCACCTTGTCTCCATCCTGCAGGCTGCCGGCGCCGCGCACCACCACCTTGTCTCCCTGCTTGAGAGCGCCGCTCACCGCCACTTCCCGGCTGTCCCCAAAGAGCACGGTGACCGGCACCCGGTTCACCGTGAGCGCCTCGCCGCGCTGCTCCACCTGATAGACCACGCTTCCCTCGGTGCCGAGCACCAGGGCATCCCGTGGCAGCAGCATGGTGTGCTGCTCTCCCATCGGCAGCGCCACCCGCACTGGCGAGCCAATGATGAAGGTGCCCGCTTCCGGCTTGAGGCGCAGCTCGATGAGCCGGGACTTGGGATCGGCGCTCGCCGCCCGCTGGTAATAAATGGCGTGGCTGCTGAGCTGCTCCCCTTCCACCCGCAACCGGGTCTGGGTGGCCAGTTGCCGGGCCCAGGCAATAGGTGCACGCAACCGGATATCCGGCTGGTCCGGATTGACCAGCTCAAGCGCCTGTTCGCCCGCATCCACATGCTCCCCCGGCTGGATGAAGTGTTCATTCACCACTCCGTCAAACGGGGCAAAGATGCGGCTTCTGCGCAGCTGCTCCTCAATCTGGCGCACCTGCACCCGCGCCAGCTGATCGGCCAGCTCAGCCTGCTCCACGTCATAGCGCGCCTTGTCATACTGGCTCTGGGAGGCACTCTTTTGCTGGTGCAAACGATCCAGGCGCTGGAACTCGGCGCGAGCGTAACGCAGGTTGCTCCCCTCTCTGGCTTGTTCCGCCCTCGCCTGCTCCAGCGAGAGGCGCAGAGTCGCGCTGTCCAGGCGCAGCAACTCGTCCCCCGCCTTCACCCGGCTGCCAAACTCGGCTATCCACTCCACCCGACCGCTCACTTCGGCGCTGAGCGCCGCCTGCTGGCGGCTCGCCACCGTGCCGCTGACCCAGATGCTGGCCCCCCCCTCTCCCTGGGCCACCTCCGCCAGCGTCACCATCTTGCTTTGTGCAAGCGCAGGCAGCCCGCCAGCCAGCAGCAGAGCCCCCACCACTATCCTTGTGAAACCTTGTGTCATCGATGAGCTCCTTGCTCAGGCACGCTGCCGAAGGGCGTGCGGTATGTCGGTCTGCTCCCCCAACCGCAGGAAGGCGGGCAACAGGATCAGGGTGAAGAGGGTGCTGCAACTCATGCCGCCGACGATGACGGTGGCCAGCCCCCGGTAGATTTCGCTCCCCTCGCTCGGACTCAACATCAGAGGCAGCATGCCGAAGATGCTGGTGAGGCTGGTCATGGCGATGGGACGCATCCGGCTTTGCAGAGCATCGGTGACTGCCGACTGTCGGCTCATCCCCTCCCGCTCGGCCATCCTGGTCTGGTGCACCAGCAGAATGGCGTTGTTGACCACCAACCCGAGCAGGATGACGAAGCCGATGATGGTGAGCAAGTCCATCGGCAGCGGCGCCACCAGACCGCTCAGGTGCAGCGCCAGCACGCCGCCTACGGTGGCGAGCGGCAAGGTGAGCAACACCAGCACGGCATCCTTGAGGGAGGCGAAGACCCCCCACAGCAGAATGAGCAGTATCATCACGGCGAACAGGAAGATGCTGCCGAGGTTGCCCAGCGCCTGCTGCAGGCTGTCGGCATTGCCGGCGACCCGCAGCTCCCCCCCGGCCGGCAGCAACGGCCGGATGGCGGCAAAGCTCTTGTGCTGCAGGGTGTCGAGCACCTGCTCCATGCTCATCCCCGCAGGGGGCGAAATCTGCAGGCTGATGCTGCGCCGCCCATCGGATCGGAAGATGCTCTCAGGCCCGAGTTGCGGCTCCACCCGCAGCAGTTCCCCAAGGGGAACGATGCGCCCTGACGGGGTAGCAAGCGGCACCGCCTTGAGCTCGTCCGGGTTGGCGGAGGCCTGCCCCATCAGCAGGATGTCGAGCCGCTCATCCCCGTCGAAATATTCGCCGACCCGCAGACCATCGCCAAAGGTCTGGATGATGGCGGGCATGGGGGAACGATCCCAGCCCACCTCGGCCAGGCGCCTGTCCTGGGGCACCAGCCGAAGCTCGGGAGCGGTGAAATCGAGTCCGGGTTCTGGCCTGACCTGGGCGCCGGGCAAGTCCCGCTGCACTATGGTCATGCTCTCCCGGGCCGCCTGATAGAGTTCGGGCAGCCCACCTCCCTGGATCAGCAGGGAGATGCTGTTTTCACTGTCAAAACCGCCAAACAGGGACCCCTGACCGCCAAACACCCGGGTGTCGGGAATGCCCACCAGCAACTGCTTCATCAAGAGCTGCTCCAGCACCTTGATCTGGCTCTCCTCCTTTGGCCGCACCCCGATCTGGGCACCGCCCGGGTAGCGCAGGATGTAGTAGTTCTTGAGGACAGGCTCCTTCTCCCCTTTCATATAGGGGTCGAGGCGGGCAATCAGGGTATCGATCACCTCCTCCCGCTGGGCCTTGAGATTGACCCCGGGGGTGAAACTCATCCAGACGTCGATGGCGTCCCGCTGCACATCCGGCAGGTAGTTCATCTTGGGCAACATCAACCAGCTCACCAGCACAGGCCCCGTCATCATCAGGACGATGATGGCCCAGCGCCTGGGGGCGGTGGCAGTCCAGCGGATCACATGGCGGGTGGCGCGGCACCACAGGCGCTCAAAGGGATCAATCAGCCGCTCGTGCCCCATCCAGCGCGCCGCCACCGCAGGCAACACCGTGACCGCCACCACCATGGAGACCGTCACCGCGCAGGCGATGGTGAGCGCAAGATCGGCAAACAACTGCCCTTCCACGTCGTTGAGCAGGAGCACCGGCAGGAAGATGGCGACCGTGGTCAGGCTGGACGCCACCAGAGCGGTCCACACCCGGCGGGTGCCCTCCAGCGCCGCCTCTCCCTTGCTGATATCACCCCGCTCATGGCGCCGGTAGATGCTCTCAAGCACCACGATGGCGGCGTCGAGCACCATGCCGACCGCAAACGCAATGCCCGCCAGGGAGATGATATTGAGGGTTCGCCCCATCACCTTGAGCAAGCAGAAGGTGAGCATGATGCTGATGGGGATGGCGATCGCGATCATCAGGGTCGCCTTGAGCTGGCGCAGAAAGACCCAGAGGATGGCGCAGGAGAGCAGCACTCCTAGCCCCAGGTTGGCGGTCACCATGCTCACCGCCCGGTTGATGTAGAGAGAAGCGTCAAACGACTGCTCCATGTGCAGGCCAACCGGCTCCAGCACCTCCCGGTTGAGCTCCCCGACCTTGGCCTTGATCCCCTCGAGCGCCGCCAGGGCATTGGCACCGCTCTCCTTGAAGATCTGCGCCGCGATGGCGGTGTTGCCGTTCTGGATGCGCAGCACCGGGTTCTCCTCCCGGGCCACTCTGATCTCGGCAACGTCCCGCAGATAGATGGGCAGGCCGTCACGCCAGTCCACCACCTTGTCCCCCAGGGCCGCCACGTCATAGCGACCGGCAAAGCGCAGCTTGTACTCCCAGCGGCCGATGTCGAGGGTGCCGGCCGACACATCCCAGCCCGTCGTTGCCCGGCTGGCGAGCACCGGGATCTCCACCCCCAGCTCGGCGGCGCGGTAAGGGTCGAAACGGATCTGGATCTGGCGCTCGTTGATCCCCTCGATGTCGACCGTGGACACCCCGGGGATCCGCTCCAGCTCGGGCTTGACCCTCGCCTCGATCAGCGCCTGGTGATCGTCTATCTCCCCCTTGGCGCCGGGCAGTTGCTGGATGAAGAAGAAGGTCAGGGTGTCGTTGCTGCTGTAGTTGTTGACGTAAGGGCCACCGATGTTGTCCGGCAGTCCCAAGACCCGGTTCAGGCGGGAGATGACATCAAGCTGGGCCCGCTGCATGTCGGTGCCGAGGGCAAACTCCATGTCGATTTCGGTGAAGCCGGGGTAGCTGTTGCTGCTGAGGCTCTTGAGCCCCTGTACCCCCTGCATCTCCTGCTCGATGGGATCGGTTATCTCCGACTCCATCTCCTGGGGCGAGGCCGAGCGCCAGTCCACCGTGATGTTGAGGTGAGGACGGTCTATGTCGGGGAACAGCTGGACGGGCAGTCCCCGGATGCTGAGCAGGCCCAGCAAAAAAATCAGCACGACCGAGACCGCCACCCAGATGGGGCGTTCGATCGCCGTTTTGGCGAGGTTCATTCACTCTTCCTGAGTTGTTGTTATCGGCCATTCCGATGGCCTTGCTTCCTGCCCCAAGGGTGGGGGCCATTGCATTAAACTGGAATTAATCGACCTTGTAAATGCCTGGTTAAACAACAAAAAACCGGCCACTAGGGCCGGTTGTCGGTTTACGCTCGGGGTCAGGCTGCATGCTCGACCGGGTTCGGTTGAGACAATCCTTCCAGCTCGCCAGGAGCGAAGTTGTCCACCTGGATCGCCTCGTAGCGCAAGGCATCGGCGGCCAGCAGCTTGTCCGCCTCCTCCTTGCCGAGGATGGACTGGGACAGGGCCGCAGCCACCAGCTCAGGCAGCGCCAGCTTGCGGGGCAGTCTGCCCTCTTTCTGGGCCTGCACCAGCTTCTTCTCGATGGGCTGCACCGAGACCATGGCCTGGAAGGCACGCTCCATCAGCCCCACCGGATCCGCCTCGTCCTTGCCTACATAACAGAGCGCGGTCAGACGATCCCGGAACTCGCCCGGCGTCATCATGGCCAGACAGATGGCATGGCAGCGATCGTCCGCCGGCATCTTGTAACCGACGCCGAACGGGAACACCACCCGCTTGAGTACGGCACCCACCACCTTGTTCGGGAAGTTCTGGAAGAAGCCCTCGAACGCCTTGCCAATCAGGTAGAGGTTGCGCTCCACCGCGTACTGCACGAACGGCAGGTCAGAGACCATGCGGCCCTGATCCTCGTAATGCTTGAGGGTGGCGGAGGCCAGGTAGAGGTGACTCAGCACGTCACCCAGACGGGCGGAGATCATCTCCTTGCGCTTGAGATCCCCGCCCAGCATCAGCATGGAGACGTCGGCGCACAGGGCCAGCCCTTTACTCATGCGGGAGAGTTGCTTGTAGTAGCGGGCGGTTTCGCCAGCCACCGGGGCGCTGTTGAACTGGCCCAGGGTCAGCCCCTGGAACAGGGCACCGAAGAAGTTGCCGGTACCGAAGGCGATGTGTTTCATCAACAGGGCGTCAAACTTCTCGAGACCGCGCTCCACATCGGTGTCGGCCGCCGCTTCCAGCTCGGCAAACACATACGGATGGCAGCGGGTGGCCCCTTGCCCGAAGATCATCAGGTTGCGGGTCAGGATGTTGGCCCCTTCCACCGTGATGGCCACCGGAATGCCCATGTAGGCGTAGCCGGTGTAGTTTTTCGGGCCCAGCTGGATGGCGCGACCGGCGTGGATGTCCATGGAGTCATCCATCACCTGGCGGGCCATCTCGGTCATGTGGTACTTGGAAATCGCGGTGACGATGGCCGGTGCCTGACCCAAATCCAGGGAACCTGCGGTCATGCGACGAGCGCCTTCGAGCTGATAGGTGAGGCCGCCAATGCGGGCCAGCGCTTCCTGCACCCCTTCAAACTTGCCGATGGACATGCCGAACTGTTTGCGCACGTAGGAGTAGGCGCCCACGGTGCGGCTCGCCATGTGACCACAGGCGGTACCCAGAGCAGGAAGCGAGATGCCGCGACCGGCGGAGAGGCACTCCACCAGCATGCGCCAGCCACGGCCGGCGTAATCTGGGCCACCGATGATCCAGTCGAGCGGAATGAACACATCCTTGCCGAAGGTCGGGCCGTTCAGGAACGCCAACCCCATGGGGTAGTGGCGATCGCCGACGCGCACGCCTGGGTGACTGGTCGGGATCAGCGCACAGGTGATGCCGATCTCTTCCTTGTCACCCAGCAGTTTTTCCGGGTCATAGAGCTTGAACGCCAGCCCCAGCACGGTGGCACGCGGCGCCAGGGTGATGTAGCGCTTGTTCCAGTTGAGGCGAATGCCCAGCACCTCTTCACCCTTGTGCATCCCCTTGCAGACGATCCCCTTGTCCGGGATGGCGCCCGCATCGGAGCCCGCTTCCGGCCCGGTCAGGGCGAAGCAGGGTACCTCCTTGCCGTTGGCCAGCCCCGGCAGCCAGAAATCTTTCTGGGCCTGGGTGCCGTAATGCATCAGCAACTCGCCCGGGCCGAGGGAGTTGGGCACCATGACGGTGACCGCGACGCTCAGGCTCTTGGTGGCGATACGGGTGACGATGGTGGAGTTGGCAATCGCCGAGAACTCGCGGCCGCCGTAGGATTTCGGGATGATCAGGGAGAAGAAGCCTTCTTTCTTCAGATAGTCCCACACCGGCTCCGGCAGGTCCTTGGTCTCGTTGACGATCTTGAAGTCGTCCACCATGGCGAGCAGGGTTTCGACCTGGTTGTCGATAAAAGCCTGCTCTTCTGCGCTCAGCTCGGCCTTGCCGTAGCCGTGCAGTTTCTTCCAGTCCGGGTTGCCGCGAAACAGCTCCCCGTCCCACCAGACGGAGCCGGCCTCCATGGCCTCCCGCTCGGTGGCCGACAGGGGCGGCAGTATCTTCTTGAAGATGCCGAACACGGGGCGGGTCACCACCTTTTTACGGATGGCGGGGACACCGAGCACCACGGCTATCGCCAGCACCAGCAGGACAAGCAATGTGATCATACCGAAGTTCCTTCTATTTCACTGTTTCCGTTGATTATTGTTAGGTGTTACACGGCCAGG
Source organism: Aeromonas sp. MaB10011B (assembly GCF_017939325.1). Lineage (NCBI taxonomy): Bacteria > Pseudomonadati > Pseudomonadota > Gammaproteobacteria > Aeromonadales > Aeromonadaceae > Aeromonas > Aeromonas sp. MaB10011B. The sequence continues at coordinate 20,690 of NZ_JAGKRK010000097.1, forward strand.
GAGAGCCTGGTCGACTCCACGGGCGCCCCGACACCGGACGCCAGATAAGGAATGACGTTGCGCACCAGCCCTTCCACATCGAGCTGCTGGCCAAAATCGGCCTGGGCGATGTCACGCAGGGCATCCGCAGAGGCCATGGTGAAGACGACGGTGCCCAGGGTGAAGTGCAGGCGCCAGAAGAGATCCGCTGGCGACAAATCCGGATTGGCCTTGGAGATGGCCTGGGTGATCCCGTGCAGGGTCGCCCCATAATGGGTGGTAATAAAGCGGCGCAGGTGGCCCTGACTGTCGATATAGCCGCGCCCCAGCAACTGCATGAAGAGCGCCGGACCATTCGCCCTGACGGCCGACAGTTTCATCAGAGGTTCGACAAAGCTCTCGAACACCTGCAACAGGGTCAGCTGATCCTGCGCCATCAACGTCTGCAACCGCCCGTCCAGTGCCGGCATGAAGAGGCTCAGATAACGGTCGAGCACCGCCTGGATAAGCTCCTTCTTGGAGCCGAAGTGATAATTGACCGAAGCCAGGTTCACATCGGCCTCGCTGGTGATCAGACGCAACGAGGTATCGGCGAACCCCCGCTCGGCAAACAGCACCTCGGCGGCGTCGAGAATACGGTTCTTGGTATCGATTTTACTCACTGGACACCTCACTTAAACGAATGTTTAAAAAGTACGTTTCACGCCCACCCATGTCAAGAGAATGTGAACAAGTGTTGGCTAAATGTTTTTAATCAAAAAAGATGGAAGATGGCGGGAACTTCGCGGCGAGACGGCACTCTATATCTATGCCACTGCAATTAAACATTAAGTCTCGCCCAACCTGCGCCATGCTAGTTGGGCATTTTTTTGCCCTGCCGTCACCCGATGCGCTGAAAGAGAACCAAAAAAAAACCGTCGCAGGTGCGACGGCGGGGAAAACGGGTCTGACTATCCAGTGTCGACCCATCGATGGGTGTTCAGGCTTGCATCGATGTCGCCATCCTCGCAGTGAAACGTCATCAGACTTTGTCAGCACAGACCCAAATTGTGACAAAGTATGGCAACCAGCCACATGGCCCGGCTTCGCCAATCTTGCTATGCTGTCGCCTCATGCCAGAGGGGAGAGAAGATGAAGTATACGGTCGATACCCACACGCACACCGTCGCTAGCACCCACGCCTACAGCACCATTCACGATTACCTGCCCATCGCCAAAGCCAAGGGGATCAAGCTGTTCGCCACCACGGACCATGGCCCGGACATGGCAGATGCCCCGCATTACTGGCATTTCGTCAATCTGCACGTGTTGCCCAGGGTCGTGGACGGGGTCGGCATCCTGCGCGGCATAGAAGCCAACATCAAGAACATCGATGGTGAAATAGACTTCCCCGAGCGCTACGAGTCCCGGCTCGACATGATCATGGCGGGCTTTCACGAACCGGTGTTTCCCCCCTGCGATCAGGCGACCCACACCCAGGCCATGATCAACGCCATTCGAAGTGGTCGGGTCGACATGATAAGCCACCCCGGCAACCCCGCCTTCCCCATCGATATCCAGGCGGTGGTCAAGGCAGCGGCAGAGTATCGAGTGGCGCTGGAGGTCAACAACTCCTCGTTCAGTCACTCCCGTGCAGGCAGTGAAAGCAACTGCCGCGCCATCGTCGAGGCAGCGCGCGATCTGGGTGCCTACCTCACTTTCGGCTCCGACTCCCACGTGGCATTCAGCCTCGGCGACTTTGATCACTGCCATCGGCTGGTCACCGAAGCCAACTTCCCACATGAGCGGATCCTGGCCCGCTCCCCCCGCGCACTGCTCGATTTTCTCGAGAGCCGCGGCCGTGCCCACATCCCGGAGTTCGTTGACCTCTGATATGCCTTAACATCATGAGCCAACTCATAAAATCGAGTTGGCTCAATTGACTTGTCCGGCTTTTTTCACGACTCTGAACATCAAGCCGCCGGTATAGCTCAGTTGGTAGAGCAGCGCATTCGTAATGCGAAGGTCGTAGGTTCGACTCCTATTACCGGCACCAAATAAAACAAAAAGTTAGCTTCATTACGAGGCTACCCCTTTGTGCTCTTTAGCGTATTTGCCCAACACCATGCCCAACACTTCACAGTGTATAGGCTGCCCATGACGGGCGGCTAACTTGTCTTGTACGCATAGAGAGGACACCAGAGGAAAATGGAAGAATCGAGGGGGAGATAGGATAGGTATATTCGATTACGGGGGAAATTTGCATGGAGGGGAGCAGGGGGTAAGGGGGGGGCTTCTTATATATGCAATGAGGCTTGAAAAAATCTCACAGAAAATATGACAAATGGCCCCCTCTGCAAGAGTCAATACAACCCCATGAGCATACTGGCTATAGGGGATAGTAATCAGATGGGGGCTGCATGTCTTGAGAGGCGTGAGGGGTAAAGTACCTATCCTCTATCACCGGATTACTTCATCTTTCACGGCTTCATAGTAGGAATAGTGGGAGTATCGAGCGCATAAGGGGCAAGAAATCCGCTCCTCTTGCCAATCTCTCTTCTGAATGAGCGTTACGCCCTTACAAGCTGGACACCGATGGTTGATATTCAGCGCTCTTAGTTCTTCTTGGCGTTCACTGTCAACATTCAGAAAGGCCAAATCAAGCGCCCCTTGTAGCGAACGAGTATCGGTATAGACACCATCACACAAAGCCATATCAAAGCCTTTAAGCTTGGGTGGCGTAATACGGTAAGTGTTCTTGTTACGCTCAATGACAACGCCCTTGTAAGAGAATCTAGGGAAGGTGCGAATAAGCGGGGAAATTCTTCTCGGCTGACTCAGTCATTTCATTTTTTCAGTTTGAGCCGATCTTTTCTCCCGTAAATGCCTTGAATCAGCCTATTTAGACCGTTTCTTCGCCATTTAAGGCGTTATTCCCAGTTTTTAGTGAGATCTCTCCCACTGACGTATCATTTGGTCCGCCTGAAACAGGTTGGCCAGCGTGAATAACATCGCCAGTTGGTTATCGTTTTTCAGCAACCCCTTGTATCTGGCTTTCACGAAGCCGAACTGTCGCTTGATGATGCGAAATGGGTGCTCCACCTTGGCCCGGATGCTGGCTTTCATGTAT
>NZ_JAGKRK010000016.1:0-6534 GCF_017939325.1 Aeromonas sp. MaB10011B
CGAATCCCGTACCCTTTTGCGCCTTTGGCGCATGGTTGCCCCGCTGGCTTCCTCGGGCCAAACGTAGCTGGACAAGGTATCCACAGTGGCCTTGCCGCTCTTGCCGGGGTCGATCCAGCCACACAGCCGCTGGTGCAGCAGGCGGGCGGTTTCGCTGTCCAGCGCCCGCACCTCGTCCATGCTGATGCGCACATGCTGGCCGCCACCCATGACGGCCTGCGCGATCAAGGGGTTCAGGGCCACATACAGGCGCCCGTCTGCCTCGTCGCTGGCGTAGTCGGCAAGCAGCCGGAACCCCTGCCGCTTGCGGCCATTCTGGGCGATGATGGAGACCGTCCACAGGCGCTCAATGCACTCCCGGATTGCCTTGAACTGGCTGCCGCCATCCTCTGCATACCCGATTTCACGGGCCAGCGCTCGATAGCTTCCCTTGACCACCATGGCGTCAGCTTCGACGGCCTCCCACTTGGGTTCCAGGAACAGCCGGAGCTGTTGCCCGCCTTCGGTCTTGGGTTCCGGGCCAAGCACCAGACCGCTCGGCCCGGCCATGGCCACCAGCCCTTGCAGGATGCGCAGATCATCAGCGCCCAGCGGCTCCGGCCCCTTGAACTCGATCCGCTTGCCGTCGCCGTAGTCATACGTCACGTCCAGCTTGCTGCGCTTGCGCTCGCCCCGCTTGAGGGCACGGAACAGGCCGGGGGCCAGACAGTGCGCCGGGTCGTGCCGGACGTGGGTAAGCTCGTGTTTATGCGGCATCACGCACCCCCCCTTTCTTGGGCTTGGCCCGCTTTTCCAGTGGTACGGGCTTGAGTACGCCGCCCTCGTGCCGCCTTAGCCACCGCTCTTGAAACGGGCTGCCGTAGTTGGCCTTGCTCACGCCAAAGCGCACGAAATAGGCCCTCTGGTTGTCGTCCACGCCCCACGTTTCGGCCTCGGCTGCGGTCATACCGGAGAGGTATGCCTGCCACCGGATGTTATCGACCAGCACCGACGATCCACGGCTGGCCTGCTGCTGGTCGCCTGCGCCCGCCATGGCCGCGCTTTTGTTGGCATGGTGCAGGAAGATGATCGAGCACCCTGTCTCGGCGGCGATGGCCTCCATGCGGCCGATGACTTGGGCCATAGGCCCGGAGGCGTTCTCCTCCTCGATGTGGAAGCGCCTGAGCGTGTCCAGCACCATCAGGCGTCTGCCCTCGGCGGCTTTCATCATGCCGTCGAACCACTCCGGGGTCATGATGTTGGGGCCGTTTCCGATCAGCGGTTTGATCCACAAGTCGGTTGCCACGGCCTGCCGTTCGGCTGCGGAGAGGTGCGCCCCGAGTGCGTGCAGGCGGTGATGGATGGCAACTGGTGGGTCTTCTGCGGGCAGGTAGATCACTCGGCCTGTCGGCAGCTCGCCCACGCCCAGCAGATCGGGGCCGCCAGCGATCTGCATCGCCAGTTGCAGGGCCAGCATGGACTTGCCAGCCCCACCGGGGGATACCAGCGCCCCCACGGTGCCGGCCACCATGTTGGGCAGTACATAGTCAATCGGCGGCGGTAGCTCTGTGAAGCTCGCCAGAATGTCGATAGGCTTATGGGTAGCCATTGATTTGCCTCCTTTGCAGGCGGTTGATGGTCAGGCGCTGGCGGGGCCGCTATCCCCGTCCTGCGCCGCCCTGAGTTCCTCTAGGTACAGTCGCAGCGCCTCGGCCTCATCGTCTGTGGCCCATATCTTACGCGCCTTGCGCCCCAGTTCACGCTGGGTCTCGGCAAACCGAGCCTGCCTGATCGCGTTATCGCTGGCCAACAGGTTGCCAGTCAATTTATCCCGCTTGTCCTTCATACCAGACCTCATTAGAGCTAATGCAAAATACATGGTTAGAGCTAACACCATAACATGGGTTAGCTCTAACTAAAAGTCACATTTCCAGCGTGGGGTATTCCCCCTTGGTTTTTTGCGTCTGCTCAAGCTCGGCGCGGATCTTCTGCACCTCCGGCAGCGCCATCACTTTTTTGATGGTGCGCTCGATGTAGTCGGCCTCATGGCCTGCCTTGCGATCCATGAGGCCGGGGCTGGCCTCGGCCATGGCCTTGGCGATCTCGTCGGGATCTATGCCCTTCATGGCCAACTTCATGGCGGCGATGTAATCGCACTTGCTCAGGTCGTCCCCGAACCGCTTCACCAGCCCCGCCATTTCGCTGCGGTACTCGTCCAAGGCAGTCCTGTGATAACGGCGCGGCTGGGCTGTCTCTATGCCCTCCAGCCTGCGGGCCTGCTCCTGCTGGCGCTCCTTGCTCTCAAGCTCCTGCCCGGCCTCCTGCACCATCTGGGGGCCTGTGGTGGCGGCTTGGCCGCTGGACGCTCGGCACAGCACCCACGGCTGATACCCCGTCTTGGTTGTGTGCTTGGGCTTCTGGTTGGTAAAGCCCGCCAGACGGCCATAGTGGTGGCTATCAGCGCTTGCGGGGTCGGCGTCATACTCTCGGGCCAGCCTGCGGGCAATCGCGCCCCTGTGCTCTGCTGGCGCGTTTGCCGCTACCTTCACCCACGCCTGATAGTTCTTCGGGCTGGTCTCGATAACGGCGGCAGGCTCCCGCCCTTCCTCCTTCATCGCGTCCAGGTCAAAGCTGCTCAAGTCGTCTACCAGGACAAGCCCGTGCCTGGCTGATTCGGCTGGCCGGATATAGATATCGTTGCCCTGAGCGTTCATCCGCTTGAGCCATGCGGCGTTCTCGACCACCTCTTGCAGCGTCCATTCCCGATTCATCATCTTGCCTGTGGCGGAGTCCCTGATGCCAATATCGTACAGGTCGCAGCCCATAGCCTTGAGCTGGCGGGCGATGGCCTGAGAGGTGCGATCCCCCTTCACTTGAGCCTGAGTAGTAGCCACATTGCCCCCTCCTTTGTCGTCCTGAGTTCCGGGGTCAGCCAGAGCCACAATCCGATCAGCAGCACTAGCATAAACAGCAGAAAACCCATCGAGGTGACTACGAAAATCCTCCATCCCAACTGACTCGCTGCGCCCTCGGCCTTCCCGGCTGCCTTGTCCAGTGCCTCGGCTGCGGCCTTCATGTCCTTGGCTGTGCCTTCCCACGCCGTCGCGGCTTTGCCCTGCTGGATCTCCCACTCTCCAGCCTGCTTTATGCTGGCATTTTGAGTCTCCTCTATCGCCGTCACGGCCTTGTCTGCGAGAGTCGCCAAGCTCTGCGCCAGCGGCTCGATCTGCCCCGCCAGCTCGTCGATCCCTCTGGCCTGCCTCACTTTGTCTATCGCGCTCATGGTCGATGCTCTCTCTGTATGCCTGTAGGTCGATGATCTCGGTGTTGGCCGTCTCGATGGACAGGGCCGTATCCGCCCGCCCGGTGCGGATGCCCCGCCCCTCCATCTCCACCACGTTGGGGCCAAGGTGGATGGTCGGCAGGCGCTCGATCCCCTGCGCCTCTAGCGTCCGGTGGTCGATGCGGGCTTCGTGGCCTGCCATCTCCAGCGCCCGGTTGGCATGGTCTGCCCATGCTGCTCGGGTCTTCTCAAGCCACGCCTTGGGCTTCAAACTCTCGGTTTTCTGCGCCCCCCCCTGCCCCGGATTTTTCGGGTTGTACCTGCTGAACCACTGATCTTTCTTGCGCTCGACGCCATCGTTTTTGCGCTCGGACATCATCAGGTGGCAATGCGGGTTCTCACCCCCCCCCTTATGAATCGCCAGCGTATACGGCAGGCGCTCGACCTCGGTCAGGTACTTGGCGAAGTCGTCCACGAGCACCCGCTGCTGATCGAGCGTCAGCTCGATTGGCAGGGCAAATTCAACCTCTTTGAATAGGCGGCCATTGGCCCGTTCGTACAGGTCGGCGGCATCCCAGTAGTTGCCGACCTCTGCGGCTCCTGCCGCCCATGATGGCATGTTGCCAGACTGGGTGTGCAGCACCTCGTCTTTGTCGCGGGCATACTTGCCCTCGCGCTGAATGTAGTCGGCCTTGGCCTTAGCCGACTGGCCGCCGCCACGGCTGCCAGTCTTGGCCGCGAGATGAAATATCGCCATGTGTAAGCTCCACGCTAGTGGCCCTCGGAGAGCGCACCGCCCCGAAGGGGGGCCGGAGGCAGTTTCTCGCAGAGAAACCGGTAAGTGCGCCCTCCTCATGTTCCATGAGTCGGGTTTGCGGCATCAGTAACCTGATGATACTCTACAACGGGCACATAACAACAGGGCTGTCAACATGGGAAAGTTAGAGGATAAACTCGCCAAGCTCGAAGAACAGAGGGCGCGGATCAATGCCGAGATCCAGCGAGTGAGGGCAAGGGAACAGCAGCAGGAACGGCGGGATGATACTCGGCGCAAGATCATAGTTGGGGCAATGCTCACGGGCATGATAGAGGCGGGAAAGCTGGGGCAGTTCAATGAGGTCTGGCTACGGGCTGAGCTGGACAAGCAGCTTGACCGTGATCCAGACCGAGCCCTGTTTGGTCTGCCACCACTGGCAAAGGCTAAGCCAGAGCAGGTGGTGCAGGAAGAGGCCCCTGCGGGGCTACACACCGCCCCCACTGCTGCGCAGTAGGGGAAAGGCCGCTGTCGCGGCAAAACAGCTCTACGGGCCTCCTGTGGCGTCTCAGACAGGCACCAGCTGTGTGAGTAGAATAAAGTTTCGTTACTAAGTAATAAAGAATCATACTGAGTATTAAAGATTCATACTTAAATGGCAGCGATCAGAGTACACTGCCATTTCTAAAACGTTTATGCCCCATTCCTTCTTAGACCTTGTATCTACTTCAAATTGCAGGCTTCCGTTTAAGGTTACTTTACCTAATGGCGGACATCAGTAATCTATTGGGTTCCTTTTCTCTGTGGCTTTTTAAGCGGATAACTTTTTTCAATGGTGCCGCGTACTTTGAACGTTAACATAGAGGCTCAGGGCGCTATTTTACCCCCTTAAAATAGGCAAAATGAGGGTTTTTAAGATCTTGATTTTTAGTGTTTTTATTTTGGTGATGTGATGTGGCTTTGATGGTAGTGTTGCGTCCAGTTCATCATAGGAGTCAACATGGAAACCTACCGTCACACATATCGACACCACAGTTTTTCACATCAAGATCTAAGTGATATTACTTTCACTGCTTGCACCTTTATCCGATGCGATTTTCGACGTGCTAACTTGCGTGATGCGACATTTATTAACTGCAAGTTCATTGAACAGGGTGATATCGAAGGTTGCCATTTTGATGTCGCAGACCTTCGCGATGCAAGTTTCCAACAATGCCAGCTTGCGATGGCAAACTTTAGTAACGCCAATTGCTACGGTATTGAGTTACGTGAGTGTGATTTAAAAGGGGCCAACTTTTCCCGAGCAAACTTTGCCAATCAAGTGAGTAATCGTATGTACTTTTGCTCAGCCTTTATTACTGGATGTAACCTGTCTTATGCCAATATGGAGCGGGTCTGTTTAGAAAAATGTGAGCTGTTTGAAAATCGCTGGATAGGGACTCACCTCGCGGGCGCATCACTGAAAGAGTCAGACTTAAGTCGAGGTGTTTTTTCTGAAGATGTCTGGGGACAGTTTAGCCTACAGGGTGCTAATTTATGTCACGCCGAACTCGACGGTTTAGATCCTCGAAAAGTCGATACATCAGGTATCAAAATTGCCAGCTGGCAACAAGAACAGCTTCTCGAAGCGTTGGGTATTGTTGTTTTTCCTGACTAGATGCTTACGAATACCTGCTGATAAACTATACACAACATTAATACATTTTCTAATTCAAATCACCAGAGCTAGATCAATACTTCTAGCTCATTCTTGTCCAGAAACGTGTTTGAATGGGGCCAATCAATCTGTGGATGCTCAAGACAACCAGTATGATACTTTATTACTCAGTTGTAGCGTGACTCAGATTTTGTAGTAGGAATTAGTATGAATCTTTATTTCTGGGTGAGTATCATTTAGAACGGTACAAACAGGGTTACTTGACTGCTTAGTATGAAACTTTATTCCTCTCCTACACCAGCGGGCGAAGCCCGCCTTTCCCCCTACTGCGCAGCAGTGGGGGGGTGTGTAGCTTAGCGCAGCGATAAAGGGCCTCCGGCCTCTGGCCGGGCATTGGTCTGTAGGTCTGTAATCTGTAGAGGGTCGGAGCCCCTAAAGGGCTCAGATCCTATGGAAGATCTTGGAAGATCTTGGATCAACTTTTTGCGCAAATGCTACAGGCCAGTGGTGGCGTGGCTTACAGCGTTGTTTTTACTCCCCTGAGCGTGACAGTTACGCCGGGGGTGCGTGACAGTTACGCCGGGGGTGCGTGACAGTTACGCCGGGGGCGTGACAGTTAGCACAGGGGTCAGCCTGCCGCCTTGGGCCGTGCGATGTTGTACTTGCTAGGGGCATATTCGGTGACCGTCCAGCCCAATGAGACAATCTCTGGCAGCGAATCCCGTACCCTTTTGCGCCTTTGGCGCATGGTTGCCCCGCTGGCTTCCTCGGGCCAAACGTAGCTGGACAAGGTATCCACAGTGGCCTTGCCGCTCTTGCCGGGGTCGATCCAGCCACACAGCCGCTGGTGCAGCAGGCGGG
>NZ_JAGKRK010000098.1:0-5423 GCF_017939325.1 Aeromonas sp. MaB10011B
CGCCGACGCCCACCGAGAGGTTGAAGTCGAGCAGCCAGACGGCCCAGATCCCCCCGACCACCGCCAGCGGCAGGGTGGTGAGGATGAGCAGCACCTCCTGGAAGCGGTGAAACGCGAGATAGAGCAGCAGCACGATAATGGCGAGGGTCAGGGGCACCACGTAGGTGAGGCGCTCCATGGCCCGCTCCATGTATTCGTACTGACCTGACCAGGTGAGGGCGTAACCCGGTGGCAGCACCAGCTGCTTGTCCACCTCGGCCTTGGCCTCTGCCACAAAGGAGCCGATGTCGCGGCCACGGATGTCCACGTAGACCCAGCCGTTGAGGCGTGCGTTTTCGCTGCGCAGCATGGGCGCCTCGTCGCTGATGTAGACCCGGGCCACGTCCGCCAGGGCGATCCGCTCACCCTTGGGGGTGACCAGGGGCAGCAGTTCGAGGCTGGCCACCGAATCGCGATAGCTCTGGGGATAGCGCAGGTTGATGGGGTAACGTTCGCGCCCCTCAATGGTCTGCCCCACGTCCATGCCGCCCACCGCGGTGGCGAGCACCGCCTGCACGTCGGCGATGTTGAGGCCGTAGCGGGCCGCCTTGAGCCGATCGATATCCACCTTGACGTAGCGACCGCCCGCCACCCGCTCGGCGTAGACGGAGGCAGCGCCTTCCACCTTGCCGACAATTTGCTCGAGTTGCTGGCCAATCTGCTGGACCACCTTGAGGTCGGGGCCGGCGATCTTGATCCCCACCGGGGTCTTGATGCCGGTGGCCAGCATGTCGATACGGGTCTTGATGGGGGGCACCCAGGCGTTGGTGAGGCCGGGGAAGCGGATGAGGGAGTCGAGCTCTTCTTTCAGCTTCTCCGGGGTCATGCCGGGACGCCACTGATCGCGGGGCTTGAGCTGGATGCTGGTCTCCATCATCACCAGATCCGCCGGGTCGGTGGCCGAGTCGGCGCGCCCCGCCTTGCCGAACACGTTCTGTACCTCGGGCACGGTGCGGATGAGTTTGTCGGTCTGCTGCAAAATCTCCCGCGCCTTGCCCACCGAGATGTTGGTCGCCGTGGTGGGCATGTACATGATGTCCCCCTCATCGAGCGGCGGTATGAACTCGGAGCCCAGGTGCTGGAGCGGCCAGAAACCCGCGACCGTGACCACCAGGGCGGCGGCGAGGGTGGTCTTGGGGCGGGCCAGCACGGCATTGAGCAGGGGCACATAGGCCTGGCTCAAGCCACGGTTGAGGGGGTTGGCCTGCTCGGGCAATACCTTGCCGCGGATAAAATAGCCCATGATGACCGGCACCAGCGTGATGGCGAGCGCGGCGGCGGCGGCCATGGCGTAGGTCTTGGTGTAGGCCAGCGGGTGGAACATCCGTCCCTCCTGCGCCTCCAGGGCAAACACCGGCAGGAAGCTCATGGTGATGATGAGCAGGGAGAAGAAAATCGCCGGCCCCACCTCGATGCTCGCCTCCGTGATGATCAGCCAGCGGTTCTTGTCGGTGAGCGCCTCCCGCTCCATGTGCTTGTGGACGTTCTCTATCATCACGATGGCGCCGTCCACCATGGCGCCGATGGCGATGGCGATGCCCCCCAGCGACATGATGTTGGCGTTGATCCCCTGCAGGTGCATCACGATAAAGGCGGTCAAAATCGCGATAGGGAGGGTGATGACCACCACCAGCGACGAGCGCAGGTGGAACAGGAAGGCGAGACACACCAGCACCACCACGGCGAACTCCTCCACCAGCTTGGCGGAGAGGTTGTCGATGGCGCGCTGGATAAGGTCGGATCGATCGTACACGGTGACGATCTCCACCCCGTCGGGCAGGCTGGATTTGAGCTCGGCCAGCCGTGCCTTGACCCCGTCGATGGTGTGCTGGGCATTCTCGCCAAAACGCATGACGATGATGCCGCCCACCACTTCCCCTTCGCCGTTGAGCTCGGCGATACCGCGCCGGCTCTGGGGACCGGTCACCACGTCGGCCACGTCACCCAGCAGCAGGGGGGCGCCCCGCACATTGGTGCCGAGCGGGATCTGCTTCAGATCCTCGACGCTCTTGAGGTAGCCATTCGAACGAACCATGTACTCCGCTTCCGCCATCTCGATGACGGAGGCGCCGGTCTCCTGGTTGCCCTGCTTGATGGCGGTCTCGATGAGGGAGAGCGGAATGCCGTAGGCCCGCAGCTTGTCCGGATCGACCCGCACCTGGTACTGGCGCACCATGCCGCCCACAGTGGCGACTTCGGATACGCCGTTCACCGTCTGCAGCTCGTATTTCAGAAACCAGTTCTGCAGTGACGTGAGCTCGCTGAGATCGTGCTTGCCGCTCTTGTCCACCAGGGCGTACTGGTAGACCCAGCCCACCCCGGTGGCGTCCGGCCCGAGCTGGGGCTGGGCCCCGGCGGGCAGATTGGGGGCCACCTGGCTCAGATACTCCAGCACCCGGGCGCGGGCCCAGTAGAGGTCGGTGTCGTCGTCAAACAGCACATAGACGAAGGAGTCGCCGAAGAAGGAGTAGCCGCGCACCGTGGTGGCCCCCGGCACCGCCAGCATGGCGGTGGTGAGGGGGTAGGTGACCTGATCCTCCACCACCTGGGGCGCCTGGCCCGGGTAGGAGGTCTTGATGATCACCTGGACGTCGGAGAGATCCGGCAGGGCGTCCACCGGGGTCTGCTTGACCGACCAGAGGCCCCAGGCGGTGAGCATGACGGTCAGCAGCAGCACCAGGAAGCGGTTGCCGACGGACCAGCGAATGATGGCAGGGATCATGACTGGGCTCCTCTCATTCGGTGGGCTGGCAGCCGATTGGGTTTGTGCTCAATGCAGCGAAGCATGGCCGGGATCATGATTTATCCCCCATCTGGTGCTGGCTGTGATCCATGCCTTCCATGCCTGGCATCTCGCCCTTGGCCTCTTTCATCGGCTCGTCTGCTGCCGGTTTGTCTTCCACATGGATCTGGATGATGCGGTACTCGTCCCCCTCCTGCTCCACCTGCAGATGCAGGGTCTGATCCGGTTTCAGCTGGCTGATGTCCACGCCGTCGGCCACGGTGAAGTCCATCTCCATGGCGGGCCACTGCCACTCGGGAATGGGCTGGTGAGAGATGCCGAGGGTACGCCCGGCGAGATCGATGTTCTGCACCTGGCCCTGGGTCCACACCTGCATGGGACGCACCGCCGTCATGCGCTGGAAGTCCGAATCGATGGCCGATTCTGAGTCGAGCAGGAACTGGGCCGAGCTGACGATGCTGTCACCGGCTTCGACCCCCTCCTGGATGGCGACCTTGTCACCAAACTGGGGGCCCAGGGTGACGGCCACCGACTTGAAGTTGCCATCTCCCAGCGCCAGCACCAGCCGGTCCTGGCTGCCGGTGCGGATCACCGCTTCGCTCGGCACCACCAGGCGGGGTTCCCCCTTGCCGGTGCCGATGCTCACCTTGGCGAACATGTTGGGTTTCAGGAACTCGTCCGGGTTGTCGAAGCGCAGGCGGACCCGCAGGGTGCGGGTACTGGCATCGAGCGTCGGGTAGAGGTAGTCCACCCGACCCTGCCAGCGGCGGCCCGGGGCATAGTCCAGGGTCATGGTGACCGGATCGCCGACCTTGATCTGGGCGGCCTGGCGCTCGAACACCTCGGCGCTCACCCACACCTGCTTGAGGGTACTGATGTTGAAGAGGGGGGCGGCGGGCTCCACATACTGGCCTTCACGCACCTTGAGCTCGGAGACATAGCCGCTGCTCGGGGCATAGATGCGCACCGTCTCCTGCACCTTGCGGGTGCGCTTGAGGGCCGCTATCTGATCCGCCGGTACCTGCAGGGACTTGAGCTTGCCTTCGGCGGCGCGCAGCAGCAGCGGGTTGGTGGTATTGAGCGCCAGCAGGTACTCGTGCTGGGCGTTCACCAGATCCGGGGCGTAGAGATCGTAGATGAAGCTGCCCCTGGCCACCTGCTGCCCCTCGTTCTTGATGGCGAGGTTGCGGATCCAGCCCGCCATCCGGGAGTTGATGGCTTCGAGGCGCTCCTCGTCATATCCCACATAGCCCACCGTCTCGATCTGCTGGTGGACGGGCAGTTTTTCCACCTTGGCCAGCCGCACCCCCAGGTTCTGCTGGATCTCGGGGCTGATGGTAACGGTGCCCGGCGAGCCGCCCTGTTTCTCTTCATAGACGGGGATGAAGTCCATCCCCATGTTGTCCTTGGCGGGGGCATCGCGCTTGTCGCGGGGATCCATGGGATTGACCCAGTAGAGGGGGGCCTTCTCCTTGGCGGTAGTAGCGCCGCCCATCTTGGTGGCGGCCCAGTAACCGCCGCCAGCCCCGAGGACGAGCATCAGAGTCGACAGGATCAGGGTCTTGTTCATCGCAGGCCTCCGGCACGAGTCGAACGGGAGGCGCGGGCGCCGGCAACGGCGAAAATCTTGGCTGATGACATGGTTACATCTTCTCTTCTATCAGGCCGCCTGACCGGGTTCCTGCATGAGCGTCGTGTCCAGGGGCGGGGCAGAGGCGTTATTCACGCACCTGCGTCACGCAACACTCGAATCACAGCGAACGGGTTGGGCGGCAAACGGAGCACTGCCGACGAGTCGGCCGGTGCACGGCACTTGTTGCAATGGCGAACCATTGCCCAGGCTGGGGTAGAAGAGGTTTCTAATGGCGCAGCACAGAGAGCATCAGATGCCGTCTGGGCCAGGAGGGGGGATGGGTACCGCGCAGGCGCAGGAAGGGGTCCCTCAGCCAGTTGTCGAGCAGGGAGCCGACATGCCACGAAGAGGGGAGCAGCAGCAGGGGGATCAGCAGCAGTGACAACAGCATGCCGAGCAGGGGCGGGGCATTGGCCGCACCGGAGAAGCCGGCCTGCATCTGGCATTCCTCCCCAGACGGGGCACTCTGGCTCATGGTGCCCGAATGGCAGGAGAGGGGAATTGTGTCGGCCTGGCCATGGTTCATGGCGGCGTGCTGCACAGGCGGGCTCTCGTGCAGCGCATGAGACAAGGGGGAGGATGCCGGAAGGGCATCCTGGGTCTCACCCGGGAGGGCGGTGGCCGCGCCATGCCAGCTGATGCACAGGGTCAGATTGCAGACGAGCACCAGCGCCAGCAATAGCCGGGCGATGAACGTGGTGGGCAATCTCGATGAGAGCATGGGTGGCTTCCCTGTGACGGATGGGCCGAATCTAAACCTTGCCGAAAGGAGAAGGTCAAGGCCTGGCAAGCGCCGTCTGCCTGGGAATTGACATGGATTAAGAAAGGGCGGGGCAGTGAACAGAAAAAGCCCCCGCATGGGCGCAATGCTGATCAGTTAAGGATCCATTGACCGATCCTTCTGCTGTAGGACAATCCGGAACCAATCACTGGTTCCGGATTTTTTATGTCTATTGCAAACGATCTGAACGATGTTGTTGAGGCATCTGGCGACATGCTGGCTCGGTT
>NZ_JAGKRK010000098.1:5570-56387 GCF_017939325.1 Aeromonas sp. MaB10011B
CCCTGTTCCGAACCCAGGATATGCCTGAACTCAGAGCACATTTCGGCTCGGGTAACACCTCAACCAACCGGCAGACACCCTACCCGATGCTGCGGTTGGTCACGCTCATGAATGTCCGCTCGCATGTCATTGCCAACGCGGCCATCAGCCCGTACCGCAAAGGGGAAATCCCCTGGCCAGCGAGTTCATTCACTCATTGCCGGACAAATCAGTGACCCTGCTGGATAAAGGCTTCTTCGGTGCCGACCTGTTGCTGCGTATTCAGGCCGAAGACACCGACCGTCACTGGCTCATCCCGGAACGCAAGGGGCTGGTATACACGGAACTTGAGCGCTATGGCGACGGTGACCGTCTGTTGCAAATGACGGTCTCGCCTCAGGCTAGCAAGAAAAACCCGGCGTTGCCGACACACTGGCAAGTTCGCGCAGTGACCTATGAGGTGGCAGGCAAGGAGAAAACGGTCTTTACCTCCCTGCCCGTGGCGCGATTCAGCGCAGCTCAGGTGGCGACCCTGTACCACGAGCGCTGGGAAATCGAGCTGGGATACCGGGATATCAAAAGCGCGATGCAGCACAACGCCATCACGCTGAGAAGCAAGAAAGTGGACTTGGTCTATCAGGAGCTGTGGGGATTGCTGCTTGGATACAATCTGGTCAGGCGGGAGGCCAGCCAGGCCGCCGTAGCCCATCAGCGAGCGCCCAATGAGGTGAGCTTTAAGTTTGCCTGTCATTTCATCGCGAACCAGATGGCAGTGATGGCGGGCGCGTTATCGCCAGCCCATACGCCACGGAGGTTGGCGGAGTTGCGGGGCTGCATAGGCGTCATGTTCATAGAAAAACGCCCCAGGCCATCGAGACCCAGGGCGGTGAAGATATCAAAGACCCGTTTTCCGGTAAATCGCAATGCGGCTCCGCTTAAGTGAACAGCATTGCCCGCATGGGCGGGGGCAGGGTCTTTTGGCGAGGGCTAGCCTAGCGTGGGGATCAGGCGAAGCAGGTCCAGATGGGGGCGTGATCCGAGGGCTTGTCGATGCCGCGCAGCTCGTAGTCGATGCCGGTCTCGGTCACTTTGTCCTTGAGGGCGTCGGAGGCCATGATGAGGTCGATGCGCAGGCCCCGGTTCTCGTCAAAGCCCCTGGAGCGGTAGTCGAACCAGGAGAAGCGCTCGCACTCGGTGGGGTTGGCGGCGCGGAAGGTGTCGGTCAACCCGAAGCCTTTCAGGCGCTCCATCCATTCACGCTCGATGGGCAGGAAGGAGCACTTGCCATCCCGCAGCCAGCGCTTGCGGTTCGCCTCGCCGATGCCGATGTCGAGATCCGTGGGGGAGATGTTCATATCCCCGATCAGCGCTATCTGGTCGTCCGGGGTGTGGTGGGTCTCGAGGTAGTGCTGCAGGTCTTCATAGAACTTCTGCTTGGCCGGGAACTTGGTCTCGTGATCCTGGCTCTCCCCCTGGGGGAAGTAGCCGTTCATCACCTTGATGACGGAGCCGTCTTCCCGCTTGAAGCTGGCCATGATCATGCGGCGCTGGGCATCTTCCGGATCGGTGGGGAAACCCTTTTGCACCTCGATGGGAGCCTGCTTGCTCATGATGGCGACCCCGTAATGCCCCTTCTGGCCGTGGAAGACCACGTGGTAGCCCATGGCCTCCACATCCGCGACCGGGAAGGCTTCGTCGTGCACCTTGATCTCCTGCAGGCCGATCACGTCCGGCTGGTGCTTGTCGATAAGGGCTTGCAACTGATGAAGACGGGCGCGCAGGCCATTGATATTGAAAGAGATGATCTTCATGTTCGGGGTGCTCATGTCGTTTTTGTTCGTCGCTTATTGGACTAGGAATCCGCGATGGATGCAAGTTCGGGGGCTGTGACTGGCGCAGCGGCTCGGTAATCTGTTCACGATCTGTCGCGAGAGTCTGTCAGCAAGGTGACGCGCAGCAGAGGAGCCTGAGTGCATATGTATACATGGAAGCGCCTGGCGACACATAAGCGAGCAGCACATGAGCCTTGGAAGCGGCTTCCCAGCAAGATCGTGGACAGGTTTCTAGCGGGTCATCTTCTTGACAAACACCACCACGAACAGTGCCAGCGTGAAGCTGCCGGTAAAGGCTTCGAAGGCGGCGAAGATCCGCGACAACCCCACCGGGGTGAAGTCCCCATACCCCAGCGTGGTGAAGGTCACCACGCTGTAGTAGAGGCACTCCATCAGGAAGATGGCGTTCTGCTCCAGAGGAGCGTCCGGGCGATAGATGAGGTGGGTGCCCGCGAAGTTGAGGCCGCAGAAGAAGTAAAAAATGCTGCAGATGACGATGAGCAGCAGGGAGAAGAGCACCACCCGCATGGGGGCCTCGCCGTAACCGCAGAAGAGATCCACTATCCAGGAGGCGAAGCGGCGGTAGGACCAGAACGGCATCTGCAGGCGGCGCATGGTGAGCTCCTGCTGGATGTAGCGACCGGACATGGTGAAGAAGCCCTGGGCCTCCGAGGCCTTGCGCAGATCCCGGTAGGTTTCCTCCGCCTCCTTGAACCAGACGCGGGCCTGCGCCGGGTCCCGCTCGCGGCGCCCCTTTCTGTCCTGCATCAGCCGCTTGCCCGTCTCCAGGTTGTCGAGGCGGGTGTTCTTCCAGCGGATGCCGAGCAGGTTGACGTCGTCGAGGGTAGCGCAGTGGAGGTTCGCTTCGCTCAGATCGGCCTTCATCAGGCTGCCGCCCTTGATGCGAATGCCGTAGAGATGGGCCCCCCGCAGGTTGGCGCGATAGAGGTTGCACTGCTCCAGCAAGAATCCCTCCGGACCCTGCCTGTTCACCAGGTTGAGATCCGCCAGCTCGGCGCGGGCCAGTTGCAGGCCGTGGCACAGGCCCCCCTGGCGCACATAGCGCTCCAGCGCCTGGGCGGTATCAGGGGTGTTGTGGGCCGCAGCGGGGTCGTGCCAGCGGCAGAGATCATGATCCCCTGCCTCTTCGGTGCAGTGGCGGCCATCGGCCACCAGGTATCGGCACATTGCCATGGTGTTGCCCCTCCCTTCCCTGAGTCAGTATCAGCATAGGTGAGGGGAGGAGGGGGGATATCAGCTGTGCTGATGATATTCCTGGCGCAGCTTGCGAAAACGTTCCTGCTGGGCGGGGTTGAGGGGGATGCCCTCCAGCACCTCCAGGGTCTCCTTGCACTCGGTGCCAAACTCCGGGCTCTTGCGGTTCTTCTGCATGAGTTGCAGCAGCACCTGGATCTTGTTGAGGGCGGCGCCGGTATTGGCGGGCGCCCGGCGCAGGGCCTCGCGAAAGTGGCCGAGGGCCTGCTCCAGCTCCCCGGCCTGATAGGCCTTGATGCCCAGATCGTTGAGCTGCTGATAGCGCTGGCGCCGCTCCTGCACCGTCTTGTCATCCCGGGTCACCTGGATGCAGGTGGTGAGCAGCCGATCCTCATCCTCCGCCAGCAGGGATTGCAGGCTCTCGGCGTACTCGAACTCCCCGAGCTGATAGAGGGCGAGTATGGTCTCGCCAAGGAGGGCCGGAGGCATGGTGGCGGGCTCGTCCAGCCAGTTCTGGTTGGCGCGATAGAGCATCTTCTTGCCCTTTAGCAGCTCCCCCAGGGCGATGCGCACCCGGGCCTGGCAGATCTGCTCGAACACCGGGTAGTTGAACTCCGACATCATCAGGGAGTCGCGGATGCGCGACAGGGCGGAGTTCACCTGCTTTTGCAGGTTGGCGATGTGGTAGCCGTCGTTGCTGTTGAGGGCATAGAGGGTAAGGGTCTGGATATAGGCCCCGAGATAATGCGGCGTGCGGTGGATCGAGTTGCGCGACAAATCGATGAGGGCGAGCAGCACGTCCTTGGCCTGGGCGTAGTCGTGCCGTTGCAGGCACACTTCCGCCAGACGGCGGGAGAGCTGCACCGATTGGGGAGAGATGTCCACCGCCCGGCGCAGCTCCTGCTGGGCCTGCTCGTCATTGCCCAGCGCCAGCAGGGACTCCGCGAGCCAGAGGTAAGCCTCCACCATCAGGGGGGTGTGTTTCAGGGTGGCTTGCAGGTGGCTTACCGCCTCCTCGTGCAGACCCAGGGTATGGCACGCCTTGCCCAGGGTGAGGCGAGCCCAGCTGTTCTCCTGCCCCGCCAGCAGCTGGCGCATCAGGCTGCGGGCCTCCTTGGCCTGGCCCAGCTTGAGCTGGGTGTCGGCCTGCAGGCAGCGGCAGAAGTTGGCAAAGCGTGGCACCGCGTCCGCCTGTTTGGCACAGGCCTCCACCAGGGCGGGCAGATCGTCCCGGGTGAGGGCGCTGAAGACGCTCTCCAGTGCCTGGCGACGGGCGAGGGCGCGTTTGAGGCGAAACGAGAACTGCTCCTGGGAGAAGGGCTTCATCAGGTATTCGTCGGGCTCGGCTTCCAGCGCGCTCAGCACCATGGCGCGGGAGCCGTCGCTGCTGACCATGATCACCACGCTTTGGGGCGGAATGAGTTGCTGATCCCGCAGGCTTTCCAGCAACTGGCGGCCGTTCTCGCCCGCCCCCAGCTCATAGTCGAGCAGATAGATGTCGAAGCTCTCTTTCTGGCAGCGGCGGCGCGCCTCGTCGGCGGAGTTGGTGTAGGTGATGCGGTTGATGCCGATGTTGATCAGCATCGCCTTCATCATCATCTGGAAGGAACGCTGTTCGTTGACCAGCAGGATGCGCTTGGGCTTGGGCTGGGGTTTTTTCTCGGGTACGGAGTCCGGTGTCTGCATCTGTCTGGCATCAAGGCGCTACGGGCTGGTGGGAGAAGTGTGCCACCAAAGTCCGCAGGCAGGCAATTGCACATGGGGAGGCCTCCCGGTTTTTCCCGCAGACCTTGGGTGAAAAAAAGGGTGTCTTGCCTTTGATCCCGGTCAAGGGAAGGCGAGTTGGCACTGGCAGGCGCTGTCCCGGTTTTTAGACTTGAAGAGCGTCAGCATGCGGGAGGCAACAGAGGGCAGGGTGCCCGTCTGCTCCCTTGCCCGCTCACAAGGAGGGATCAGATGAGTTTGCTACCGAGTCGCACCAGCCTGTTTGATGACCTGTTCCACGACATGGCCTCCGGCTTCTACATCCGCCCCCTGCACGGGGACCCGTTGCCCAGCCAGATCAAGCTGGATCTGCGGGAGAGCGGGGATGACTACCTGCTGCAGGCGGAATTGCCCGGGGTGGCGAAGGAGGACATCCACGTGGACGTGCACGGCAAGCTGGTGACCCTGAAGGCGGAGATCCGCCAGTTTGACAGCCAGAACAAGGATGAACGGGCCCTGCGCAGCGAGCGCTATTATGGCAGCGTGTCGCGCAGCGTCGAGCTGCCGGTGGAGGTGTCGCCAGAGCAGGTGAGCGCCCGCTTTGACAACGGCATCCTCACCCTGCGCCTGCCCAAGCAGGCGGCCAGCCCCGCGCCCCACCGCATCCCCATCGAATAGGCGGTCAGTGAACGAGGCCCCGCACTGCGGGGCCTCGTCATTCAGGGCTGCTTGCGCACCAGATAGGGGGCAAACTCGGGGGTGTGGCTGGCGGCAAAGCCCGTGGCGGTCTTCTCGATGAGATAGACCGCCAGCTTGTGCTCCCTGGCAAAGGCCATCGCCCGCTCGGGACCCATCACCATGAGGGCGGTGTCGAGGGCATCGGCCTCCAGGGCCGTGGGGGTGATGACGGTGGCGGAGACCAGCTTGTGGGTCACGGGCTCGCCGGTGGCAGGATCGATGATGTGGGAGTAGCGCTTGCCGTCGAGCTCGTAATAGTTGCGATAGCTGCCGGCGGTGCTCACCGCCATGCCGTTCGGGGTCACCACATCCTCGATGGCGCCCGGTCTGTCCGAGGGCTCGACGATGGCCACCTGCCAGGGATTGCCCTTGTCGTTGTGCCCCTTGCTGCGCACCGCCCCCGCCACTTCGATGAGGTAGTTGTGGACCCCTTTTTGCTCCAGCAGCCCGGCTATCTCGTCGGAGGCCGCCCCCTCGCCCAGGGTGGAGAGATCCAGATAGAGATCTGGGATGGCCTTGCCGAGCAGGAAGTGATCCCCCTCGGGGGTCAGGGTGAGTTTGTCGATGCCGACCCGCTCCCGCGCCTTGGCGATCTGCTCTGCGCTGGGCCGCCTGACCGGGCGCTTGTCCGGCCCGAACCCCCACAGATTGACCAGGGGTCCCACGGTGACATCGAGACCCCCCCGGGTGAGGTGCCCGGCGTCAATGCCCTGTTGCACAATCTTCGCCATGGTGGCCGGGATGACCTGGGGGGGCTGCCCCGTTCCCTGATTGAAGCGGGAGATGAGGGAGCCCGGATCATAGGTGGAGATCTCCTTGTTCAGGCGTGCCAGCAGTGCCTCCACCTCCTGATGCAGTGCCCCCTGTCCGCCGGGGAAGGGATCGCTCAGGGTCACCGCATAATAGGTGCCCATGGTATTGCCCTGGATGCGGGTCTGGGTCGGGGCCGGCTGGCAGGCGCCAAGCAGCAGGATCAGGGAGAGCAGCAGGGTGCGCGTCAGCGCAGGCGCAAAGGGGAACTTCATCTCTCATTCTCGCGGGAGTCATCGACGGGGGGGCAGCTTAGCCAACGGCTGCGGTGTTGGCGAGTGGCCGTGGGCGGGAAGGCCGCAAATAATTAAGCCAGACGGGGATGTGATCAACCCGCTTTGGGCCCGGGGTCGGGAGAAAAGAAGTGACCGGGCCCGCAGGCTGGCCCAAAAGCGGTCGTCCTTCGGCGACATTTGAATACAATGAAGATCGATCCTGACAGCATCTTTGCGGGTCGCACCCACGGGGGCGAGATGCCTGTGCTGTCATCCTTCGTCAATCAAAGGAGAAAATGATGAAAAAGATGTTAACCCTGCTGCTTCTTGGCTCCCTCGCCACCCCGGTCCTGGCCGACGAGTGCGCACTGGTGATCGAAGGCAATGACGCCATGCAGTACAACCAGACGGCGATGAGCGTGCCGGCCACCTGCAAGGAGGTGACGGTGACCCTCAATCACACGGGCAAGCTGCCGGTGGCCAACATGGGCCACAACTGGGTGCTGGCCAACACCGCCGACTATCAGGCCATCGCCACCGCCGGCATGAGCGCCGGGGTCGATCACGACTACCTGCCCAAGGATGACCCCAGGATCCTGGCCCACACCAAGCTGGTGGGGGGCGGCGAGAGCACCAGCGTCACCTTCAAGACCGACGGCCTGGCGGGCAAGGATCTCACCTTCTTCTGCTCCTTCCCGGGCCACTTCGCCCTGATGAAGGGCAGTTTCAAGGTGGGGTAGTGCCAAGGGGCGTGTCGCCGCCAGCACAAACAAAAGCCGGGAGGGTCCCGGCTTTTTGTTTTGACCCTTATAGCCAGAGGGTAAACTCCGCCAGGTCATAGCATTTGATATTCTTTTCTGCGCACTTCGTTGCTTCAGACTTCAACCATTCGAATGCTGCTTTTTTGTGCCCTTGGCCTTCAATCAAGATAATGACATTAGGTTCTGGTGCTTTATGGGCACTTTGTAAAAAGAAAGGAAACTTACGGTCAACTGAGCCTGAAACCTGTTGTTGGTGAGGTTCCACTCTAGTCAAGCCATCGAGTGGATGGTTAATGACAAAAGCACTAAAGGCTTTCAATCCATACAGATCTTCGTAGGGGACTCTAGTCTTGAACGTCTTGGGAATAGCAAGGTTATTTCCTTCTGCATATTTAAATTCCTCTAAGATGCCCCTTATTTTTGTCTGCAACTGTTGATTACTTTTTTCTTCTTCAGTACTGAGCTCAGGTGGTGCTTCAAATCCGTCCAATGTGTATTGCATAGGATCTCTCATCACATAAACCAGAGAGACCCATACTACTCCCATGAGGCCAAATATCAATCTTCAGATGATTTTTTGGCCTAGTCATAAATGGGCTGCGGTTATTGTACGTTTGCTTGCAGGGTAAAGAAGGCGAGGGTGGTCTTCTTGCCGCACTCGAAGCGGATGCTCTCCTCCCCCTGCACCACCAGGGTCTCGCCCGGTGCGACCTGTTGCCCCTGCACGGTGAGCTGGCCCTCCAGCAGGTGGCAGAGGTAGCACTTGTCCGCCTCCAGGGTAAGGCTGAGGGGGAAGGGCAGGTTCAGCACCCGCACGTTGGCGCTGATGCGCGCCGGGTGGTAGATGAGCCCGAGATCCGTCACCTCTTTTTTCAGCAGCTCGCAGCGGGTCTCGTCATCCCCGCTGAAGTGGGCCGCCTCGAAGGTGGCGTAGGGGTGGCCGTTGAGCACGAAACCGGCACCGCTGACGGGCAGCAGGATGCGCTGGTAGCCGGGAAAGTGGGAGAAGCTCCCCGCTTCCTTGATGGGGGCCGAGCTCAGCCGGTAGTCAAAGTCGAGCTTGTCCAGGGTCGAACCAGGGGGAGAGATCAGGATCTGGGCCGTGGTGCCCTGCCTGTTCTTCCAGGGCATTTTCAACTGGTCGGACTCTTTAATCAGGGTGATCACGATGGCGCCTCGGCGGGAAGGGGAGAGTGGGGCCAGTGATACCATCTCCGGGAGTGGCTCACAAGGCGCCGCCAGCGCAGGCCGCGCTGGTTGGCCACAAATCAGGCAGCGGCCCCCCTGACGCTGACCCTAATCGGTTGACTCAAGCCCTTTTTCTATCTTGTCCAGCAGTTGCTGCAACTGCGCTATCTCCGCCGGCGCCAGCAGGGAACACAGCCGTTCGTCGAGCCGTGCGGCCTGCTGCTCCCCCTGGCTGACCCGCTCGCAGGCCAGCGGGGTCAAGGCCAGACAGATGCTGCGTCTGTCAGTGGGATGGGGCCGCTTCTCGATGAGCCCCTGTTTCTCCATCTCCTGCAGCAGGCGCGTCACCTGCGCCTTGTCGCGGCCCGACCGCTGTGCGATGAGCTGCGGCGTGGCGGGATCCAGCGCATTGATCAGTTGCAGCACCTTGTAATGGAGGGGGCTAAGGGCGATCTGTTGTGCCCGAAAATGCTGCGTCATGGCGATTTTGTACTGATCGAGGATCCGGAAGAGGCGGTTTGATAACTTCAT
The DNA here is from genome assembly GCF_017939325.1 of Aeromonas sp. MaB10011B. NCBI lineage: Bacteria > Pseudomonadati > Pseudomonadota > Gammaproteobacteria > Aeromonadales > Aeromonadaceae > Aeromonas > Aeromonas sp. MaB10011B. Next base: position 14,544 of record NZ_JAGKRK010000098.1, read on the forward strand.
GGTTGATAAAGTCAACTTGAAAGGGTTTAATTGATTTTATCAACCATATGGGCAAAAGCCCAGCCCGAGAGGAGATGAAAGATGCCACACACCTATCGTGTACAGGTCCAGGCGCTGGACCGCGAGGTGCCCCCGTTGCAGTTCGACTGCCAGAATCACGACGACATCTTTGCCATCCTGGCGCTCAGCAAGGGGAAGCTGGCCATGTCGGAGCAGGAACATCAGGCGTTTATCGTCGGGTTGAAGCTGTTTGGCGAAGTCATGATGCAGCATCGCAAAGAGGAGCTGTTCAAGGGGTTTCTCCCCCATTTCAAGCAATTCATGGGGCAACTGAAACGCACCGCCAGGGGAGAGGAGGCCGTGGTCGCCCCTTCCGAGTGACTCCTGCCCTGACCCCAGGGGTGAGTGCTCCCGCCAGTATGCCTGATGCAAAGGAAGCCCCGAGGTTGTGATCCCGGTGCTGTCAAAGCGGCGGCGGCCCGCTACACTGGCAGCTCGTTTCACGGAGGACCCATGACCCACAAGATCATTCTGGATACCGATCCCGGCATCGACGATGCCATGGCCATTCTGTTTGCCGAGGCGCACCCTGCCATCGAATTGCTCGCCATCACCACGGTGTTTGGCAATGCCACCATCGAAAATGGCACCCGCAACGCCCTCTGGCTCAAGCAAAAATATGGCATGAAGGCGGACGTGGCCCGGGGCGCCGCCGCGCCGCTGCTGCGCGAGCCCGTGGGGCCGACGACAGTGGTGCACGGCCCGAGCGGCTTTGGCGACGTCCAGGCGGGGGAGGTGACCCTCATCCCGGATCCCCGCCCGGCCTGGCAATACATCGTCGAGACGGTGAAGGCCCACCCCGGCGAGATCACGCTAGTGACCATCGGGCCCCTCACCAACCTGGCGCTGGCGCTCGAGGCGGCCCCCGAGGTAGCCACCCTGGTGAAAGAAGTGGTCGTGATGGGCGGCGCCTTTGGCGTCAACGGCCATCGCGGCAACGTGACCCCCTATGCCGAGGCCAATATCCACGACGATCCCGATGCGGCGGACCGGGTCTTCACCGCCCCCTGGCCCCTAGTGATCATCGGGCTCGACGTCACCCAGCAGAGCATCTTCACCGCCGACTATCTGGATGCCCTGCGGGATGATGCGGGGGAGCCGGGCCGCTTCCTGTGGGATGTCAGCCGCTTCTACCTGCGCTTCTATTCCGAGCGCATCGGCATGGCGGGGTGCCATGTGCACGATCCCTCCGCCATCGCCTATGTGATCGATCCTGCGCTGTTCACCCTGCGCAAGGGGCCGGTGCGGGTCATCACCGAGGGGCCCGCCATCGGCCATACCCTGCAAAAGTTTGACGACACCCGCCATCCCCATGACGAGTGGGCCCAATGCCCGGCCCAGCAGGTCGGGGTTGCGGTGCGGGATCAGGCCCTGCTCGCCCTCTATCGGGATACCCTGGTGGCCTGGGGCAAGTGGCGCCGATAAGGCCCGGCAGTGAGTGAAAGCGTGATGGCGGCCGGGTCATGGTGGGGCGCCCCCGGTTATACTGGCGAACATCGGGTTGACGGGAGGAAGACGCAATGGCCTGGTTGTCTCTGTTGGTGGCGATAGCCCTGATCGGGTGGTTGATGACGCTGGGGCGCGGTGCCCTGTTCGAGGTCCGGCTCGCGCCGGGCAAGGTGGTGGTGAAGCGGGGCTCGGTGCCGCCGCGCTTTGTGACCCAGGCGACCCAGATCCTGCACCATGAGCCGGTGCGCGGGCGCATCCTGGGTCTGCGGGACGGCAACGGGGTGAGGCTGGTCTTCTCCCGCTCCATCCCCGAGCCCGTGGCCCAGCGCCTGCGCAACATCTTCCCCTACGGGGATTATCGGGGGCTCTCCCCGAGCCCTGACGGGCGAAAATCACGCTGAGCGGTCGCCGTGGCGACCCTCATTTCCAGACGCCGGGCCCTGTGCCCGGCGTCTGCGTTTTCAGCGTTTCGCCAGGAGGCCCTGTTGCGGTCAGCGCGGCCCTTGCAAGGGCCTGATCGCCTCGACTAGAAAGTCGATGAAGGCACGGGTCTGGGGTTTGAGGAAGCGGCCGCCACGAAACACCGCGTGGATCTCGTCCTGGCGATCCTCGTAGGGGGAGGCGAGCCACTCTGGCAGCAGCGGCAGCAGGGTGCCCTCGTCGATGCTTTGCTGCACCATCCAGCTCGACAGCAGCAGCACGCCGCATCCCGCGAGGGCGGCGCAGAGCAGGGGCGTGCCCCCGACCGAGGCAAGGTTGCCCTGCACCGCCACCTTCTCGCGCTCCGTGCCCTGCTGGAAGTACCAGTGCTGGCGCTGGCGCCCATGGCCGCGAATGAGGCAGTTGTGGTGGGCCAGCTCGGCGGGATGAGCAGGTTCGCCATGGCGGGCCAGATAGGCGGGGGAGGTGACCAGCAGCGAGCGGTTGGTGAGCAGATGGCGAGTGTGCAGGCTGCTGTCGGCGGGCTTGCCGATGCGCACCGCCACGTCCACGTTCTCGGCATCGAGATCCACCATGCGGTTGTCCAGCGCAACCTCCAGGCGCACCCCGGGGTAGCGGGCGAGGAAGTCGGGCAGGCGGGGAGAGAGCCAGGATGCGCCGAAGCTCTCGAACACCGAGACCCGCAGCGGCCCCTCTGGCGCCACCGAGAGGGGTTGCAGGGATTGCACCAGCTGATCCGCCTCCTCCAGCAGGGGCAGGGAGCGGGCGAGAAAATAGGCGCCCTGCTCGGTCAGCACCAGTTGGCGGGTGCTGCGCTTGAAGAGCGGGATCCCGAGCTGCTGCTCCAGGGCGTCGATGGCACGGGTCACGGAGGAGGGGGCCTGCTTGAGGGCGCGGGCGGCACGGGAGAAACTGCCCGATTCCACCACCTGGGCCAGGATGCGGATGCGATCCAGCATGGATTCACCTTTGCGATAAACGCAAAACTGTTGCAGGTTATGACGATATTCTAATCAACAATGAAAAAGTGAACAATCAGCTCACCGCCCCATCCGGGGTCCATCACCGGAGTCTTGCCATGTCACACCGTATCCAGCTCGCCAACCAGGTGCCCGCCGCCGTCTCGGCCATGATGGGCCTTGAGTCCTACCTCGGGGGCACCGACATTCCCCTGTCGCTCAAGGAGCTCATCAAGCTGCGCGCCTCCATGATCAACGGCTGCGCCTACTGCATCGAGATGCACGCCGACGTGGCGATGAAGCACGGGGAGAGCGCCCAGCGTCTGCTGGCGCTGGCCGCCTGGCAGGAGTCGCCGCTGTTCGACGCCCGGGAGCGGGCGGTGCTGGCCCTGACCGACGAGGTGACCCTGATCGCCGACAAGGGGCTCACGACGCAGACCTATGAGGCGGCGCTGGCCCAACTGGGGGAAACCCTGCTGGCCCAGTGCCTGATGCAGGTGGTCACCATCAACGCCTGGAACCGGATCGCCGTGGCGACCCGGATGGAACACGATCACTCCTGACTCCGACTCCGACTCCGAGTGAGGGAGAGAAAACGATTGTCAACGGGCCCGCACAAGGGCCCGTTTTGTTACGAAGTGTGCCTTCTGGCGCCAGGGGTTGCGACCGTTGTCGGGGGACGGGAAGTTAATCATACATTCGTTTGATTAATTATTTTTTTAATCTTCCCAGAAAAATACCCATCCAGATCAAGGTGTGGAGAAATGACCTGTGAGTCGAAAAGGGGCTGTATGGCTCTTTTTTGATCGCAATGGCGGGTTAAAAACAGACCAGATGGATCTTTTTGGTTAATTGGTGGTCACTTTTGGTGGCGCAAGAGATTAACGGAAGATGAATTGCCGCGGTGTAACTTGAATAAATTGGTCATTGTCAAGGGATTAACATCTGATACCGCTTTCCATCACCTTTTGAACATTTTTGGGATTAATTTTTCATGTTGTTCACATGCCGGTCTGATGCAATAAAATACTGCATTTTTTTATACCAATAAGCCTTCAAAAGATGAGGACATTGCATGAGACTCTTTGATGTGAAGAGGGGCTTGGGCGCTTTGCTGCTGCTCGCGACCGCCAGCTTGCTGAGTGGCTGCGACATGGCACTGATGAGCCCCAAGGGGCAGGTCGGTATGGAGCAGAAGTCACTGATACTCACCGCACTCGGCTTGATGCTGATCGTGGTGGTGCCCGTGATTGTCATGGCGGTGGCGTTCGCCTACAAATACCGGGCGTCCAACACCAGTGCCACCTATGCGCCGGACTGGGCCCACTCCAACAAGATTGAGGCAGTCGTCTGGACTGTACCCGTCATCATCATCGTCATCCTGGCGGTGATCACCTGGAAAACTTCCCACTCCCTCGACCCCTACAAGCCGCTGGAATCGGACGTCAAACCGGTTCAGGTGGATGTCATTTCCCTGGACTGGAAGTGGTTGTTCGTCTATCCGGAGCTGGGCATTGCGTCGGTCAACGAGCTGGCCTTCCCGGTCAACACCCCGGTCAACTTCCGGGTGACCTCCGACACCGTGATGAACTCCTTCTTCATCCCGCAACTGGGCGGCCAGATCTACGCCATGGCCGGCATGCAGACCAAGCTGCACCTGATTGCCAACGAGGCGGGCGAGTACAAGGGCATCTCCGGCGGTTACAGCGGTGCCGGTTTCTCCGGCATGAAGTTCAAGGCCATCGCGACCCAGGACCAAGCCGGTTTCGACGCCTGGGTAGCCAAGGTGAAGGCCTCTTCCAAGGCCCTGAGCACCATGGATGAGTTCAATGCCCTGGCCAAGAAGAGCGAAAACCACCCGGTGGAGTACTTCGCCAGCGCCGATCCCAAGCTGTTCGTCAACATCATCAACAAGTTCATGGGCGGCATGTCCCATGGTGGTCACGCCACCCCGGCTGCGGGCTCCGCGGATCACGAGGGCATGAACCACGAGGCCATGAACCATGACGCCGCCCCGAAAGCGGGTGCCATGGACCACGAAGGGATGAACCATGAGGCCTCGCAAGAGGACGCCATGGAGAACCAGGCCATGAACCATGACGCCCATGCCGGACACATGGCCATGTCGGCCGACAAGAGTGTGAAAGCAGGATCCGAGGAATAATCGATGTTTGGAAAATTGACACTCGAGGCTATTCCGTACCATGAACCCATCATCATGGTCACGATAGCCGGTATCATTCTGGGGGGCCTGGCCATCGCCGGTCTCATCACTTACTACGGCAAGTGGCAATATCTGTGGAAAGAGTGGCTGACCTCGGTCGACCACAAACGCCTCGGTATCATGTATCTCATTCTGGGCATGGTCATGCTGCTGCGTGGCTTTGCCGACGCCGTGCTGATGCGTGGCCAGCAGGTCATCGCCTCCGGGGGTGGCGAAGGCTACCTGAACGCCCATCACTACGACCAGATTTTCACCGCCCACGGCGTCATCATGATCTTCTTCGTGGCCATGCCGCTGGTGATCGGTCTGATGAACATCGTGGTGCCGCTGCAAATCGGTGCCCGTGACGTGGCCTTCCCCTTCCTGAACAACCTGAGCTTCTGGTTCACCGCCGCGGCCGTGGTGCTGATCAACGTCTCCCTCGGGGTCGGTGAATTCGCCCAGACCGGCTGGCTGGCCTATCCGCCCTTGTCGGGGCTGGAGTTCAGTCCCGGGGTCGGGGTCGATTACTGGATATGGAGTCTGCAGATTTCGGGTCTGGGGACCCTGCTGACCGGCGTGAACTTCTTCGCCACCATCATCCGCATGCGTGCCCCTGGCATGACCATGATGCGCCTGCCGGTCTTCACCTGGACCGCCCTGTGTGCCAACATCCTGATCATCGCCTCCTTCCCGATCCTGACCGTCACCATCGCCCTGCTCACCGCAGACCGCTACCTGGGTACCCATTTCTTTACCAATGACATGGGTGGCAACATGATGATGTACATCAACCTGATCTGGGCCTGGGGTCACCCCGAGGTGTACATCCTGGTGCTGCCGGTGTTCGGGATCTTCTCCGAAGTGGTGGCGACCTTCTGCAAGAAGAAGCTGTTCGGTTACACCTCCCTGGTGTGGGCAACCGTGGCGATCACCGTGCTGTCGTTCATCGTCTGGCTGCACCACTTCTTCACCATGGGGTCCGGCGCCAACGTGAATGCCTTCTTCGGCATCACCACCATGATCATCTCCATCCCGACCGGGGTGAAGATCTTCAACTGGCTGTTCACCATGTACCGCGGTCGCATCGAGTTCACCTCGCCCATGCTGTGGACCGTCGGTTTCATCATCACCTTCACCGTGGGTGGCATGACCGGGGTACTGCTCTCCGTGCCGGCCGCCAACTTCGTGCTGCACAACAGCCTGTTCCTCATCGCCCACTTCCACAACGTCATCATCGGCGGCGTGGTGTTCGGCTGCTTCGCCGGTATCACCTACTGGTTCCCGAAAGCGTTCGGCTTCAAGCTGGATGACGTCTGGGGCAAGCGTGCCTTCTGGTGCTGGATCACCGGCTTCTTCGTGGCCTTCATGCCGCTCTACGTGCTGGGCTTCATGGGCATGACCCGTCGTGTCAGCCAGAACATCGATCCCGAGTTCCACGGCTGGCTGGTGGTCGCCGCCTGCGGCGCCGGTCTGATTGCCCTGGGCGTGCTGTGCCAGGTCATCCAGATCGTGGTCAGCATCCGCGACCGCGAGAAGAACCGCGACCTGACCGGCGATCCCTGGGGTGGCCGTACCCTGGAGTGGGCGACGTCCTCTCCGCCGCCGTTCTACAACTTCGCCATCGAGCCGAAGGTCACCGGTCTGGACGCCTTCTGGGAAGCCAAGGCTGACGGCAGCGCTTACAAGAAGCCTGCCCAGTATGCCCCCATCCACATGCCGAAGAACTCCGGTGCCGGTGTCATCATCGCCGCCTTCAGCGTGGTGTTCGGCTTTGCCATGATCTGGCACATCTGGTGGATGGCTATCGCCGGCTTCATCGGCATGATCGCCACTTGGATCATCCACAGCTTCAACGACGATGTGGACTACTACGTACAGGTTGACGAGATCGAGCGCATCGAAGGTCAGCATTTCGACAACATCAACAAGGTGGCTTAATTCCATGGCGACTGACGTACTACATCACTCTCACGGTGCCCATGAGGATGGGCACCACGATGCCGGTGCCACCAAGGTATTCGGTTTCTGGATCTACCTGATGAGTGACTGCATCCTGTTCGCGACCCTGTTCGCGACCTATGCGGTCCTGGTCAACGGCACTGCCGGCGGCCCCACCGGCAAGGACATCTTCGAACTGCCGTTCGTGTTCGCCGAAACCATGCTGCTGCTGCTGAGCTCCATCACCTTCGGGTTCGGCATGCTGGCCATGAACAAGAACAAGGTCGCGGCAGTCAACACCTGGCTGTTCGTCACCTTCCTGCTGGGTGCCGGCTTCATCGCGATGGAAATCTACGAGTTCCATCACCTGATCGTGCACGAGGCGGGCCCGGATCGCAGCGGCTTCCTCTCTGCCTTCTTCACCCTGGTGGGGACCCACGGTATCCACGTGACCAGCGGCCTGGTCTGGATCATCGTGATGATGGTGTCGATCACCAAGAAGGGGCTGACCGAGCGCAACCGCACTCGCCTGATGTGCCTGAGCCTGTTCTGGCACTTCCTCGACGTGGTATGGATCTGCGTCTTCACCGTGGTCTATCTGATGGGGGTCATGTAAATGAGTCATTCCGTTGACAATCACGGCGCCAGCCACGGCAGCGTCAAGTCCTACATGATCGGCTTCGTGCTGTCACTCATCCTGACCGCCGTGCCGTTCTGGATGGTGATGGACGGCTCCGCCTCCCACGCCGTGGTGCTCGGCACCGTGGTGGCCATGGCGGTGGTGCAGATCTTCGTACACCTGGTCTACTTCCTGCACATGAACACCTCCTCCGAGGAGCGCTGGAACCTGGTGGCACTGGTCTTTACCGTGCTCATCATCGCCATCGTGGTCGTGGGTTCCCTGTGGATCATGTACAACCTCAACATCAACATGATGGTTCACTGAGCGGGTTGATGATGATGAAGCAATACCTGCAAGTGACCAAGCCGGGCATCATCTTCGGCAACCTCATCTCGGTTATCGGGGGATTCCTGCTGGCCTCGAAGGGGAGCCTGGATGTGCCCCTGTTCATCCTGACCATGGTGGGGGTGTCACTGGTGGTTGCCTCCGGTTGCGTGTTCAACAACTACATCGACCGGGACATCGACTGCATCATGGAGCGCACCAAGAACCGCGCCCTGGTGCGGGGGCTCATCGCCCCCGGTGTCTCCCTCTGGTATGCGACGGCGCTGGGCGTTGCGGGCATTGCACTGCTCTACTTTGCGGCCAATCCGTTGGCCGCCTTGCTGGCGGTGCTGGGCTTCCTGGTTTATGTGGGGATCTACAGCCTCTACATGAAGCGCCACTCGGTCTATGGCACCCTGGTCGGCAGCCTCTCCGGCGCCGCGCCGCCGGTCATCGGCTACTGCGCGGTGAGCGGGCAGTTCGACTCGGGGGCCCTGATCCTGCTGGCGATCTTCAGCCTGTGGCAGATGCCGCACTCCTATGCGATCGCCATCTTCCGCTTCAAGGACTACCAGGCCGCCAACATCCCGGTGTTGCCGGTGGTGAAGGGGATCCCGGTGGCCAAGCTCCACATCACCCTCTACATCCTGGCGTTCATGGTGCCGACCCTGATGCTGTTCCTCGGCGGCTACGCCGGGTACAAGTATCTGGTGGTGGCCACCGCGGTGAGCGTCTGGTGGCTGGGGATGGCGCTGTCGGGCTACAAGGCGGCGGTGGACGACTCCCTCTGGGCGCGCAAGCTGTTCATGTTCTCCATCGTCACCATTACTTGCCTGAGCGTGATGATGTCGGTGGACTTCCAGCCGGACGCAGCGCCTGTATTGGTGAGCATGCTGCCCTGATAGTGTGAACTGCACCCCTGAAATGCATGAAATCCAGAGCCGGGAATCTTCCCGGCTCTGCTATTATGGGCGCCGCCCTGCGAGGGGCATCGCCGATTTTCGGGGGCGGCCGGGCGCCTGTCACCCCTTTCTTTTCCTCTTCTTTTTGACTCATCGAGGCCCTCATGAATGATTTCACCATGACGAGGGGCGAGCGACGCGCGACCTGGGCGCTCGGCTCCGTCTTCTCGCTGCGCATGCTCGGCATGTTTATGGTGCTGCCGGTGCTGACCACCTACGGCATGTCCCTGGCGGACGCCTCCGAGGCGCTCATCGGGCTTGCCATCGGCATCTACGGCATGACCCAGGCCCTGTTCCAGATCCCCTTCGGCCTGCTCTCCGACAAGGTGGGGCGCAAGCCCCTCATCGTCGGCGGCTTGCTGATGTTTGCCCTTGGCAGCGTCATCGCCGCCCTGAGCGAGGCCATCTGGGGGGTCATCGTCGGGCGCGCCCTGCAAGGGAGCGGCGCCATCTCCGCCGCCGTCATGGCGCTCCTGTCGGATCTCACCCGGGAGCAGAATCGCACCAAGGCCATGGCCTTCATCGGGGTGAGCTTTGGCATCACCTTCGCCATCGCCATGGTGACCGGCCCCCTCATCACCCATGCCCTGGGCTTGTCCGGCCTCTTTTGGCTCATCGCCCTGCTGGCCCTGGCCGCCATCGCCATGGTGCTCTGGGTGGTGCCGACCCCGGCGGCCCACCTGCAAAATCGCGAGTCCGCCATGGTGCGAGGCAGCTTTCGTACCGTGCTCACCAACCCTCGCCTGCTCAAGCTCAACCTCGGCATCCTCTGCGTCCACACCCTGCTGATGTCGAGCTTCGTGGCCCTGCCGCCCCTGCTGGAGCGTGCGGGCCTGCCCCGTGACAGCCAGTGGCAGGCCTATCTGGTCACCATGCTGATCGCCTTCGTGAGCGTGGTGCCCTTCATCATCTATGCCGAGAAGCACCGCCAGATGAAGCGGGTCTTCATCGGGTGCGTGGTGGTGATGCTGGCCGCCGAGCTGGTGTTCTGGCAGAGCGGCCAACAGCTGTGGGGTCTGCTCGCCGGGTTGCAGCTCTTCTTCATCGGCTTCAACGTGATGGAGGCGCTGCTGCCGTCTCTCATCAGCAAGGAGTCCCCGCCGGGCTACAAGGGCACCGCCATGGGGGTCTACTCCACCAGTCAGTTCCTCGGGGTCGCCATCGGCGGCAGTCTCGGCGGCCTGCTCTACAGCCTGGGGGGCGGCCCCCTGGTGTTTGGCGGTTGCGCCGCCCTGGCCCTCGCCTGGCTCGGGGTGAGCCTCACCATGGCCGAGCCCCCCTATGTGAGCAGCCTGCGCATCGTGCTGCCGGAAGGGGTCGAGGCCACCCCGGCCCTGGAGCAGCGGATCCGCGCCTGCGAGGGGGTGAGCGACGTGCTGCTGGTGCGCGAGGAGCACTCCCTCTACGTGAAGGTGGACAGCAAGCGCCTGACCCGCAGCGATCTGGAGCGGCTGGTCTCTTTGTGATGGCTGGCGGCGCAGAGCGCGGGCTGAAGGGCGGCTGCTATGCTGAGATCCTCACTCACAGGAGGAACCTCTGATGTCATACGTGGACGGATTCGTGCTCGCCGTGCCGACGGCCAACAAGCAGGCCCTGATCGATCATGCGGGGCAGTTTGACCCCATCTTCCTCGAATACGGCGCCACCCGGGTGCTGGAGTGCTGGGGGGACGACGTGCCCCACGGCAAGCAGACCGACTTTTATCGGGCGGTGGCGGCCAGGGAGGATGAAACCGTGGTCTTCTCCTGGGTGGAATGGCCGAGCAAGGCGGTGCGGGACGACGCCATGGGCAAGATGATGCATGACCCCAGGATGGACCCCGCCAATCCCCTGCACCAGACCATGCCGTTTGACGGCGCCCGCATGATCTTCGGAGGCTTCACCACCGTGCTGGAGCTCAAGGGCTGAGACCGGCCATCGGGGCTTCACCCTGGTGGCCGGAGCGCAAGGGCCGATGGCAACACCCAGGCCCGTCAGATGATGAAAAAGCCCGCCAGCCGGCGGGCTTTTTGCTGGGCGCCATGCCGGGGGATCAGCGCTCCACCAGCGGGGCCGAGCGGTAGCTCCACAGGCCATAGGTGCGCAGGGCGTCCCGGTAGATGCCAAGCAGCTCCTCCGGGCTTGCCTTGGCCAGGGCCGAGAGGGGCTTGTCCGGGTAGGCGACGCTGTCGATGCGGATGTTCGCCGGGCCGCTCTGCCAACAGGCGATTTCCAGCAGGGTCTGGCCCCGGCGCACATGGCTCGCCGAGCTCACTAGGGTGGCGAACTCAATCTCGTGGCGGGCGAGGGCATAGCCGCTGTAGAGGGCGTTCTCCACCGTGCTGGTGGCGTAGTTCTCCTCGATGATACGGGAGCGGTCGATGCCCTTTTTCGCCAGCCAGTCCGCCATCAGCTTGCCCTCGGTCTGGCGGTTCTGGGGCACGCCACCGGTGAGGATGACGAGGGCCGCCGGATCGGCCTGGGCCAGGGCGCGGGTGGTCTCGAGGCGTCCCAGCAGAATGTCGTGCATGGAGCCATCGGGATTGAGGGCATAGCCCAGGGTGACGATGGCGCGGCGCCCCTTCTTCTCGCCCCGTCCCTGACGCTCCTTGAGGGGGGTGGCGACCACTCTGTCCACGGTGGCGAACAGCCGCTGCAAGTCGGCGGCGCGACCGGCATTGAGATCGCCGACCCGCTTGAGGTAGCCATCGGATTTGGCCTGGTTGCCCTTGAAGCGCTGCCAGGTGGCCAGATAGGTGTTGATGTCCAGATCGTCCGGGGCGGCGGTGAGGGCCTGCTCGAACAGGGCGATGGCCCTGTCCACGTTGCCGTTGTAGATCTGGGCGTTGGCCGCCGAGATGAGCAGATCGGTGCGATAGGGCTCGAGCTGGTGGGCCTCCAGCAGCAGGGTGGTCACCTGCTCCATGTTGCTCGGCATCTTGGCGGTAAAGCCCGCATCGGAGACCCGGGCGGGGGAGTGGAAGATGCGGGCGGCGTCTGCCAGCAGCTGATCCACCACCTGGCGCTTGCTGATGAACTGCTCGTAATTCTGCTCCTTTTGCAGGGAGCGCACCGGGGCGGCCCAGGCATCGGATGAGATAACGAGCGGCAGCGCCAGCAGGCTGGCCAGGGTCAGGGCAATCGCGGTTTTATTCATCATGGGGCTCCCTGTGGGGTGCGGGGCGCGATGCCGTGGCTCGTCCCCTGAATGCTTTTCCAATAAAAACAGATGCTTGGTTTGCTGCCTACTCTACTCCCTTCCCGATGAAAAAAACGTGAACCGTTCCGGTTATCCCGATGCCCCCCTCAGCGCAGCCCCAGACGCGCCTGCAGGAAGGCCAGCCAAGCCGCCACCTTGGCGGGCAGGTGGCGGCGCTTGGGATAGACGCACCAGATGCCGTGCTCGGGCAGGGCATGGTCTGGCAGGACGGGCATCAGCCGCCCGGCGGCGAGATCCCGCGCCACGATGAAGTCCGGCATGTTGCCGATGCCAAGCCCCGCCAGCAGCGCGGTGTGGATGGCATCGCTGTTGTTGACCTCGAAATTGCCCCTGGGGGTGATGGCCACCTCTCCTTCGGGCCCGTGTAGCCGCCACTGGGTGCCGCCGCGAAACAGGGAGTAGAAGAGGCAGTTGTGGCGCTCGAGATCCGCCGGGGTGCGGGGCGTACCGGCCTGCGCCAGGTAGGCGGGGGCGGCGCACAGGGTGCTGAGACAGGGGGCGAGGCGGCGGGCGACCAGGCTCGAATCCTCCAGCTCGCCGATGCGCACCGCCACGTCGAACCCCTCGGCCACCAGATCCTGCCGGGCGTCGCTCATCTCCAGCTGCAACTGCACCTCGGGGTGGAGGGCGAGAAACTCGGGGACAAGGGGGGCGATGTGGCGCCGGCCATAGACCATGGGCACCGTCACCCGCAGCAGGCCGCGGGGGGCCGATTGCAGGGCGCCGATGGCATCTTCCCCGTCGCTGGCCAGGCGCACTGCATGGCGCACCGTCTCGAAGTAGCGCTCCCCCGCCTCGGTGAGGGTGAGGGAGCGGGTGGTGCGATAGAGGAGCTGGCAGCCGAGGGCCTGCTCGAGCTGGCTCACCTTCTTGCTCAGCACCGACTTGCTGAGGCCGAGCTGACGGGCGGCGCCGGAGAAGGTGCCCGACTCCACCACGGCGACGAAGGCGGGGAGCAGGGCGAAGGCTTCCTGGTTCATGTTGTTCTCGATATGGAAACAATGTTGTTCCAGTATGGTAGATTATCCCCAAATCAAAAACAATTTACCCTGCTCGTCAGTTCAACCAAGGAGCAACCCCATGATCCCCCCGCTTGTTGACCGCGGCCCCGGCCGCCCCGCCCTCGGCCAGACACTTGGCCAGACCCTGGGTGCCCTGGCCGCCTTCGCCGCCGGCCTGCTGCTGGCGCTGATGATCGCCCAGAACGGCGCCCTGTCCCGCGCCACCGACCCCTGGCTCGCGAGCTGGCTGGCCCACGGGGTCGGCAGCCTGGTGGCCGGGCTCCTGTGGTGGCTCTCCCCAAGGCCCCCGACGCCGGAGGCGGCCCCGCTCTGGGCCTGGCTCGGCGGTCTGCCGGGGGCGCTCACCGTGGTACTGGCGGCCCTGTGCCTCAACTCGCCCCTCGGCATGGCGGGCACCCTGGCCTGCGATGGCCTCGGCTGGCTCGGACTGGCTCGCCGCCGCCCCTCGGGAAAAGACGCGCTCGCCGCCCTGCTGGTGATGGCCGGCGCACTGCTTATCGTGCTGCGTTAGGAGAGACACCATGACCCTATTGATCCTGCTGGGACTGCTGAACGGCGTGGCGGTGAGCCTGTCGCGCACCCTCAATGGCCGCCTCGCCAGCGCCCGGGGCGCCATGACGGCGTCGCTGGCCAACCACCTGCTCGGCTTCGGGCTGCTCGGCGTCCTGCTCATCCTCAAAGGGGCACCCTGGGAGCGGCTCGCCGGGCTCGATCCCTGGCTGCTGCTCGGCGGGGTGCTGGGGGCGCTGTTCGTCGCCATCAGCAGTTGGGCCATCGGCCGGATCGGCGCCCTGGCCTGCGCCCTGCTCATCGTCACGGGCCAGCTGGCGGGAGGCGCACTGCTCGATGCCCTGGCCGGACGGCTGGCCGCAAGTGATCTGCTCGGCATCCTGCTGGTGCTGGCGGGGGCTGCGCTGCAACGCTGGCAGGGCGGCAAGTCGCGCTCCCGAGGGTGAGTGATGCGGTGATGGTCTGGGTAAACCGGCAGGGATGACAAGAGTGTCGCCCTGCCTGGATGCCAAAGGCGGCTCGCCTGTCGGCTCAGGGCCCAGATGAAAAGGAAAAGGCGAAAGAAAGGGAGGGAAAGGAAGAAACAGGAAGGCAACAGAGAGCAATGAAAGAGAGGCGCCTGTAACCCTGGGCCGCCCTCAACAGCAGAACACCGGCGCAAGGCCGGTGTTCTGAACAGCATGGCGGCGGGCCCGGCGGGGCGCGCGGTCAGGGCCGCTTAGGCGTAGAAAGCCTCGACGGTGCCCTTGACGGTGATCAGCATGGGGTTGCCGTAGCGATCCTTGGCCTTGGGGGAGGGGATCTTCACCCAACCTTCGCTGATGCAGTACTCCTCGACATTGGTGCGCTCCTTGCCGTTCACGCGAATGCCGATCTCGTGCTGGAAGCACTCCGCCACATGGTGCGGGCTGCGCGGGTTGGCCGCCAGACGGTCGGGCAGTGCAGGTTTGTTGTCGCTCATTTTATTTACCTGAGTGTGATAAAAAGTGGGTCATTGTAGGCAATGCCCGTCATGGGCTCAAGGCTGGGTTGCGTCCCATGGGGGGGACTAGGTCTGGCTACAGTTGCAGCTCGGGCAACAGCGTCGCCTGCGCCTGAAAATGGTGGCAACGGTGCTCAACGTCGTCTCTGTAACGTGCCAGATAAGCCAGCTCGGCGGGATTGTCTGTCTCAACCAGGGCGATGGCGGCATCAAGCTGATGCAGTATGTCGCTGGCCATCTTGTGCAAGGTCTGCTGCAACAGGCGTTTGGGCAGCTCGCATGCCTCGGCCATCTCCAGCAACTGCCATGCGTTGACCGCCTCGGGAGCAAACTCGTCGCCTATGGCCATGGCCAGATGCTGGTTGAACTCGGGGTAAAGCCCCACATTGACCAGATCGTACCAGGGGGTGGGCATCAGCCCTGCTTTTGATACGAAGAAGCTGTAGTTCTTGCCGTGGGCATCGTGGTTGTTGACGCAGAGGTTGAAGAGCAGCCATTGCAGCATGTCCAGTCTGGCCTGCGCCGGATTGACACAGAGGGCGCTGAGACTGAACAGCCGTGGCAGGCTCACCCCTTCCCGAATATGGGCCACGTCCCGCCCGTCACCGAAGTTGCGTTCATATTTTCGGGCGACGGGAAACCCCAGCCCCTGACAGGCATCGATCATGTGACGACGGCGCACCCTCAAGCCATCCTCGTCAAGGCGCCGATCGAACCGTTCCACCAGCAAGCTTCGGTGGGACTTATCGCCTTGGCCGACCCTGTGCAGTTCGACCCGCGCCACCGGCATGCCCAGCAGTGCGGCCAGTCGCATGGTCACGAACTCATTGATCACCAGATGAGGGTGATGCTCGAACTTGAGGAGGTGGGTGGAACAGAGCTCGCCCTCGCCAAATCCCAGCGTCCCCTCGAGTCGCAGCAGGTTGAGCTTGGCCTGCACGCCCGCAACCGAGAGGCGGGGGCGACCATCCCAGACTTCCAGCGGCCAGATCTCGGGCTGATCGAGGCGCAGCAACAGCTCTTTCGGGGTGATGGGGCGAAAATGGGTGGGGACGTCGGGCTCTGCGGGCAGGGTAAAGGTGACCGCCCCTGAGACATCGCGACCGATGCCGTGGATCAGGGCAAAGAGATTGCTGCGCGAAACGGAGAGCGCCTCAATCAGGTGCTCCAGCCCGCGATTTTCAGGCAGCAAGTTGCCGAGATACGCCCGGATCTGGGCGCTGCTGGCCGAACCATCCAGCGCCAGCGGCGGGGAGAGCGGGAAGCCACGCGCCTGCCACTCAGGTGTATAGCCGAGCTGAAACGCATCCCGGCTGGAGTCATATTCGAGATGGCCGATCAGCTGGTTACCCAGCCGAAGTTCCAGCCGATGGTGCTCAGAACCACCCATCATCACCGACCTCGGGTTGGCTGTTGCCGCTCGCTACCTGTGAGCCCATTTCCTGCACCAGTTGCAAGCGCAGCCCCAGCGCCTTCATCACCTGCAACAGGGTCGAGAGGTAGACATCCCCCCCTTTTTCAATCTTGATCAGGGTCTTCTTGGAGATACCGCACAGTGAGGCCGTCACCTCCTGGGTCATCCTGGCGGCTTTGCGTCTCTCGCGGATCGCCAGCCCCAGCGAGGCGGGATCCAGTGCTTTCGGGCCGGTTTGCAACGATGCGTCTGCCATCATGATCACGAAAAAAAGTGTAGGTTGTTACACCTTAACTCATGGTAAGAGCAAACAGCAATTAAAAGTGTACGATAGTGCACTTTTGATGGTTCTGGTACTGGTTGCAAGATAAAAGTGTAGAGGAGTCTACAAAGCTGTTGGCGATTCACATAGTTACAACACTATCTCCTCCACAGTGGAGTAGGGACTAGTGTCTGGATGTATGGAGTTAAATCCGATCACATCGTAAGTCAATTTTTAATAAAGATTCATATGGTAATGCCGATAGTAATTGAAGACTAGATTGAATCTTAGACTCTGCGGCAAGGACACTATGTTACTCTCAATTCGCACCAATAGTACTGCAATAGCTGCACAACGTAATCTTAGTAGTCTGATGGGGTCTTTTGACTCATCTCTCAAGCGTTTATCTTCGGGCTTGCGTATCAACAGCGCAGCAGATGATGCTGCGGGACTTCAGATCAGTAATCGTCTGACAAGCGAAATCAATGGTAGCAATGGAGCGATTCGAAATATCAATGATGCCATCTCCGTTATCAATGTTGCTGATGGGGCAATGGACGAGTCGATGAATCTCATGCAGCGTATGCGTACACTTGCTCTGCAGGCTGGTAGTGGCATCAATTCGGCAGATGACCGGGCAGCACTCAATATGGAGTTCCAGCAGATGCGTTTGGAAATGGATCGGATCGCAACCAAGACAACTTTTGCTGGACAGAGCCTATTGGCCGGGACATATGAAGGGGTGTTTTCTATAGGAGCTTATGCTGGTCAAAACATGGTCATCACAGATATGAATGCGCAAACCAAAAACCTTGGAGAAATGGTTTGGCAGTCTCGCAGTCCAACCAGCAGTAAACCTGGTGCTCACAGCATTGATGGTCTTCAGTTAGGTGCCCAACCTATCACACTCAACGGCGTGACGTTCGACACAAACTATCCAACGCTAGAAGCGTTTGTTGCTGACATCAATAGCACTAGCTTCCCAAATAACCAGAGCCCGATAGAAGCTGTACAGCACCCATTCTCGGTAAGATCGTCAATCGATCTGTCCACTCTTCCTTCCTATATCGATATCGAAGGACAGACGGTGGATTTGACAACGGGCATCGACATGACTGGCTGGGATCCTGTGAACCCCACGTCGGAAAATAGTTGGTTGATGGCAACGGTCGTCCATCGGATCAACATTGCGGCACAATCTGCAGGTCTTGGATTTTCCGTCAGTGGTTCGTATAACAACAACCCTGCTAATAATCAGCTTACGATATATAGCTCTCAAGGAAATAGCCTTACTCTGGCAAATGGCAGCATTCATCCACCCCAGCCACCCCAGCCTGCACCTCCGGCTCCTCCTATTCCACCAATCTCTGCTAATCCGTCACTTTCTGCCCTTCTCACGGATGTGAGTAGTACAACTTATATTGGACAACTTGAACTGAGCTCATCAGGTACTCGATATTCAAATATTGATATGGAAGGTAACACGTTGGGCTCTCTTGGATTTTTCCTTCAAGATAAGCAGAAATATACAGTTGATAACATTGATGTGCTGAGCGAGAGCAACGCCAGTCGTGCTATTAGGACCCTGGATGCAGGCATGAAGCAGCTTGGCGTACAGCGATCCCAGATTGGCGCTCAGGCTAACTCACTCGAAGCGAGAGGGCGTAGTTTGAGTACGAGCCATGAAAATCTGAGTGCTGCTCGCGCACGGATTCGGGATGCTGACATAGCGAGTGAGTCTGCACGCATGGTTCGGGTGCAGATCATGCAGCAGGCCAGTGCCAGTATATTAAGTCAAGCTAACAGTCGTCCCAAATTAGCGCTGAGCTTGTTGCAGTGAGATAGCACCAAGGATTAGTTTATTGTGAAATGCTCATGGGGGTGATTTTCGTTATCACGATAAACTGTAAGGTATATGATGCCTTTTCGAGGGGATGACCGGTGCACTCATCATAGATACAGATGGTATGAAAGTCTCTTTTGATGAAAATACGTGCAGAGTCAATATATTCGTCATTAAGCCTAACACTTTAAGCTTAGTGTTGGATTATCTGATTGTTTAGTTCTCAAGTGTTCTTCTCCTATTGCCTTCCCAAGAAACGGTACAACGATGTTAATGATCATAACAAATACGAAATAGAAAGGGAGCCGGTTAGGCTCCCTTTGGTACGCTGATATCATTATGGCTGAGGCGGATACGCAGCCGGACCATTCACGGCCAAGGGCATGTGGCCAGTGCGCCCCTTATCGATTGGTCGCGGCCTTCATCCCTTCCACAAACTCCTTCAGACGGGTGAGCATATGCTCCGGGTTCTGGTGGTGGGTCTCGATGATCTTCACCACTGCCGAACCCGAGATGGCGCCGGCGGCGCCAGCCTTGATGGCATCGCGTACCTGGGCCGGTTCGCTGATGCCAAAGCCGAGCAAGGCGGGGGGGGCGTTGAACTCGCGCAGGGAGTTGATGAGGCCCTCCACCGGCATGCCGGCCTTGGTCTCGGCACCGGTCACGCCAGCACGGCTCACCAGATAGGTGTAACCGTTACCCAGCTCCGCCACCTGCTTCAGGGTTTCGGCGTCGCCATTGGGCGGGGCGATAAAGATGCTGTCGATGCCGAACTTGTCGGCCGCCGCCTTGTAGGGGGCGCACATCTGCACCGGCACGTCGGCCACCAGCACCGAATCCACCCCCGCCTGCTGGCACTTCTCGTAGAAGCCGTCGATGTGGCGCACATAGACCAGGTTCGCGTAGACCAGGAGGCCAATGGGGAGCTGCGGGTACTTGGCGCGGATGCGGGCGAGCAGGCCGAAGCAGTCGTCCGGGGTGGTGTGGCTGGCAAAGGCACGCAGGGCGGCACCCTGAATGGTGGGGCCGTCCGCCACCGGATCGGAGAAGGGAATACCGAGCTCGAGGGCGTCGGCGCCCCCTTGGACCAGGGCATCGACGATGGCCAGGGACAGTTCGGGGGTGGGGTCACCCAGCATCACGAAGGGCACGAAGGCGCCCTGATTGGCCTTGTCCAGACGGGAGAAGAGTTGAGCGTAACGGTTCATGACAAGGTTCCTTCTTTTTCAAAGATGTCGGCAACGGTGAAGATGTCTTTGTCGCCACGGCCGGAGAGGTTGACGATGAGCACCTGCTCTTTTTCCGGTTCACTGCGGGCCATCTTGAGGGCATGAGCCAGGGCGTGAGAGGACTCCAGCGCCGGGATGATCCCTTCGGATTTGGCCAGCTCCTGGAAGGCGTCCAGTGCCTCCTTGTCGGTCACCGAGGGGTACTCGGCGCGGCCGATGGCGGCCAGGTGGGCGTGCTGGGGGCCGACGGAGGGGAAGTCCAGCCCCGCCGAGACGGAGTAGGACTCCTGGATCTGGCCCTGGTTGTCCTGCATCAGGAAGGAGTGCATGCCAAAGAAGACCCCCTTGCTGCCGTGACCCAGCGGCGCGCCGTGCTCGCCGCTCTCGATGCCGTGACCACCGGGTTCGACCCCGATAAGGCGCACTTCAGGGTTGTCGATAAAGTCCGCAAACATGCCGATGGCATTCGAGCCGCCGCCGACGCAGGCGATCACCGCATCCGGCAGGCGCTCCTCCTTCTCGAAGCACTGGGCCTTGGCCTCTTCCCCGATCATCTTCTGGAACTCCCGCACGATAGTGGGGAAGGGGTGGGGGCCGGCGGCGGTACCGAGCAGGTAGTGGGCGGTTTCATAGTTGGCAGCCCAGTCGCGCAGTGCCTCGTTGCAGGCATCTTTGAGGGTGCTGGAGCCGGAGTGCACCGGGATGACGGTGGCGCCCATCAGCTTCATGCGAAATACGTTGGGCTTCTGGCGCTCGCAATCCTTGGCGCCCATATAGACCCGGCACTTGAGGCCGAGCAGGGCACAAGCCAGGGCAGTGGCGACGCCGTGCTGACCGGCGCCGGTCTCGGCGATGATCTCGTGCTTGCCCATGCGCTTGGCAAGCAGGGCCTGACCCAGCACCTGGTTGGTCTTGTGGGCGCCGCCGTGCAGCAGATCTTCACGCTTGAGGTAGAGGCGGGTCTTGGTGCCCTTGGTCAAATTGCGGGTGAGGGTGAGCGGTGTCGGGCGACCGGCGTACTCGGTCAGGAGCGCCTGAAACTCGGCGACGAAGGCCGGATCATCCTTGGCATCGACAAAGGCCTTCTCCAGCTGGAGCAGGGCGGGGATGAGGATCTGGGGCACATACATACCACCAAATTCACCGAAAAACGGATTGAGCAGGGTCATACATTATTCCTTGTGCTTATGGGCAAACGCAGTTCATTAATTCGTTGAATGAGTCACGGGGCGCTCACAGTTGGCGCAGGGCACCAAAGGCGGCCGCCAGCTTGTGGGCATCCTTCCTGCCCGGGGCACTCTCCACCCCGGAGTTGAAATCAAGGCCCACACAGCCCACCCGGGCGGCCTCGAGGGCGTTGTCGGGGTTGAGCCCCCCTGCCAGCATCAGTTTGCTCTTGTCGAGCCCAGCCAGCAGAGTCCAGTCGAACGCCTGACCGGTGCCGCCGCTCTGGCTGCCGACTTTCGTATCCAGCAGCAGGCGATCCGCCGGGTAGTCGAGGGCGGGCAGGGGCTCGCCACTTGTGACTCCAACCGCTTTCCAGATCTGGCAGCCTGCCGGCAGCAGCGCGCGCAGTGCCTCGACATAGGCGGCATCTTCATCCCCGTGCAGTTGCACGGCGGCGAGCCCCAGCGCATCCACCGTCTTGGCGATGGTGGCGGGCTGGGCATTGCGAAACACCCCGACGTAAGAGAGCGGCGCACCCGCCATCACGGCGCGGGCGGCGGGAATGTCCACGTAGCGCGGGCTTTTCGCCACAAAGATAAGGCCGCCGAACACGGCGCCCGCCTGATGGGCGGCGGCGGCGTGCTCGGGACGAGTCAGGCCGCACACCTTGTTCTGGCCGAGCACGAGCTTGCGCACCGCGGCCTCCAGATCCGGCTCCGCCATGAGGGAAGAGCCCACCAGGAAGCCCTTGGCGTGGTGGCGCAGGGCCGCCACCTGGGCGCGGTGGTTGATGCCGGATTCGCTGATCACCACCCGATCCCCCGGGATCCTGGCCGCCAGCTGCCGGGTGCGGGCGAGATCGACGCTCAAATCCCGCAGATCCCGGTTGTTGATGCCAATCACCGGGGCGCCGAGGTCGATGGCGCGGGTCAGCTCCTCCTCGTTGCTCACCTCGGTGAGCACTCCGAGGCCCAATTCTTTCGCCACTTTGAACAGGGCGCGATACCCCTCGTCGGTGAGCACGGAGAGCATCAGGAGGATGGCGTCCGCCTGATAGTGGCGGGCCAGATAGACCTGATAGGGGTCAATCATGAAGTCCTTGCAGAGCACCGGCTGCTGGACGCGGCCCCGTACCCGGGGCAGGAAGGCGAAATCCCCCTGGAAGAACTTCTCGTCCGTCAGCACCGAGATGGCGGTGGCGTAGTGGCCATAGATGTCGGCGATGGCCTCCGGGCTGAAGTCGTTGCGGATCAAGCCCTTGGAGGGGGAGGCCTTCTTGCACTCCAGAATGAAGCGGGTGGAGCCTTGGCGCAGATCCCCCTCGAAGTCCCGATCGCTCGGGGTGAGCGCGTCCTGGAAGCTCGCCAGGGGCTGGCTCTCCTTGCGGGCGGCGACCCACTCCTGCTTGGCCGCCACGATCTTGCCGAGAATGGTCTGGCTGATGGAGGCCATGTTCAGAAAGGCGTGGGGAGCAATGACATCTGACATCTCGTTATCCTTGCGAAGCTGGCTGTTGCCCGTCGGGCGTTCTGGGTGAGTGCCCCTGGGGCACGCTGCGGTGGTGGCTGACATCATGCCTCCTGATGGCTCAGGGTGGCGAGATCCCGGGCGAGGAGGGCGGCCTGGCCGCTTGCCAGCACCGCCAGCACCCGGGCGGCGGCCTGCCTAAAGTCCGGGGCCTCGCCCGCCATGACCAGGAGCGGCGCCACGTTGGCGGCGATGGCGGCGTTGTGGGCCGGGCTGCCGCGTCCTTCCAGGATGGCGGCGGTGATGGCGCGGTTCTCCTCGGGCTCACCGCCCTGGATGGCGCTGACCGGGTAGGTGTCGAGGCCAAAGTCCGCCGGGGTGAGCAAGTACTCGCGAATTTCGCCGTCACGGATTTCCGCCACCTGGGTCGGGCCGTGGATGGCAATCTCGTCGAGACCGGCGCCGTGCACCACCATACCGGTTTTCAGGCCGAGTGCCAGCAGGGTTTCGGCGATGGGGCGCACCAGCTCGGGGGCATAGACCCCCATCAGCTGGAAGCTGGGACGAGCGGGGTTGATGAGCGGCCCCAGCACGTTGAACAGGGTGCGGGTCTTGAGGGCCTGGCGCACCGGCATGGCATGGCGCACCCCGGCGTGGTACTGGGGGGCGAACAGGAAGCAGACCCCGAGCTCGTCCAGGCAGCGGCGGGCCTGGGTCGGGCTCATGTCGAGCTTGATGCCCATTTTATCGAGCAGATCGCTCGACCCCGACTTGCTCGAGACCGAGCGGTTGCCGTGCTTGGCCACTTTCAGGCCGCAGGCGGCGGCCACCAGGGCCGAGGTGGTGGAGACGTTGATGGTGTTGAGGCCGTCCCCTCCGGTGCCGACGATGTCGCAGAAGGCATAGTCCGGGCGCGGGAAGTCGCGGGCTTCGGCCAACAGCGCCTCGGCGGCGCCGGCGATCTCCTCCGGGGTCTCCCCCTTGATCTTGAGAGCGGTCAAAAGGCTCGCGAGCACGATGGGATCCACTTCACCACGAACCACCTGGCCGAAGGCGTCGCGGGCGGCGTCGCGGGTGAGAGACTGACCCTGATAGAGGGTGTTGAGATGTTGATGCATGGTCTCTTCCTTACCGCACGTGGCTTTCTGGACGGGTGACATGGGCGAGGGCCTGGGTGAGCAGGCGGGCCCCTTCGCTGGTCATGATGGATTCCGGGTGGAACTGGAAGCCCAGCACCCGCTCGTCACGCTGCTCGATGGCCATGGGCATGCCCTGATAGTGGGCAATCACCTGCAACTCTTGTGGCACATAGGTGGCCACCAGGGAGTGGTAGCGGGCCACCGGCAAGGGGCTCGGCAGCCCCGCGAAGGCGCCATGGCCGTAGTGCTCGATGAGGGAGCGCTTGCCGTGGACGATTTCCCCCGCCGCCCCGACGGTGCCGCCGTAGGCTTCGCACAGGGCCTGATGACCGAGGCAGATGCCGAGGATGGGCACCCGGCCCCGGGCCAGCTTGATGAGGTCGATGAGGCAGCCCGCCTCATGGGGCGCGCCCGGCCCCGGGGAGAGCACCAGGACGGCGTCCCCTTCGCAGGCGTCGATCTCACTCATGATGCGGCTCGCCTGCAGGCTGTTGCGGTAGATGCGCACCGGGTAGCCCAGGGTGCGGAACTGGTCGACGAGGTTGTAGGTAAACGAGTCGAAGTTGTCGAGCAGGAAGATGTTAGTCATGGCTCACGTCCTTGTGTTGTTCCTGCTGGGCGCTGAGGGCCTGCAGGGAGGTGCCATGGCTGGCAGCGATGGCGGCCAGCACGGCCGCCGCCTTGGCACGGGTCTCGTCCGCCTCGGCCTGGGGTTTGGAGTCATAGACCACCCCGGCGCCGGCCTGGACATGGGCTACCCCCTCTTTCACGAAGGCGGAGCGGATGACGATGCAGGTGTCCATCTCCCCCGCGCCGTTCAGGTAACCCACGGCGCCGCCGTAGCTGCCGCGACGCTTGCCTTCCACCATGCGGATAAGCTCGCTGGCGCGCAGCTTGGGGGCACCGGTCAGGGTGCCCATGTTCATGCAGGCCTGGTAGGCGTGCAGGGCGTCAAGGTCGGCGCGAAGGGTGCCCACCACCCGGGAGACCAGGTGCATGACGTGGCTGTAGCGATCCACTTTGAGCAGATCCTTGACGTAGCGGGTACCGGGGGCGGAGATGCGGGCGATGTCGTTGCGACCCAGATCCACCAGCATCAGGTGCTCGGCCACCTCTTTCTCGTCCTGGCGCAGCTCCAGCTCGATGCGGCCGTCCAGATCCAGGTTGATGCTGCCGTCCGGGTTGAGGCCACGGCGGCGGGTGCCGGCGATGGGGTACATCTCCACCTGGCGGCTGTTGGCGCAGAACTTGACCGCGCTCTCGGGGGAGGCGCCAAACAGGGTGAAGCCCTCGTCCTGCACGTAGAACATGTAGGGGCTAGGGTTGGTCTGCTTGAGGCGGCGATAGGCGGCGACAGGATCCGGGCAGGGGAGGGAGAAGCTGCGGGACGGCACCACCTGGAAGATGTCACCACGGCGGATGAAGCCCTTGAGCTTCTCGACCTCGGCGCAGAACTGCTTGTCCCCCTTGTCGACGGCCAGGACGCCGGTCAGCGGCGCCGAGCCCTGCGGCGCATGCAGCGGCTGCTGACAGGCCTGCTTGAAGGACTCGAGGCGAGCGGTCAGGCGGGCGTAGCGCGCGTCCAGCTGCTCATCCTCTTCGCCGCCGAACAGGCAGGCCACCAACTGGGTGCTCTGCTTGATGTGGTCGATGGTGATCAGGGTCTCGGCCACATAGAAGCAGTAGTCAGGGCAGTCGTTGCTCCCCTCTGGCACCTCGGGCAAGTCTTCAAAGGAGGCGATGAGGTCGTAGGCGAAGCTGCCCGCCATGAAGAGGGCCTCTTTGCCCTGCGGGCATTGCAGCTCCCGCTGCAGGGTGCGCAGCACGTCCAGCACGCTGCTGCCCTTGAGGCGGCTGTCTTCGTCAAGCTCCCGATCGGACGCCGGGAAGTCGAGGTGCAGCTCGTCCGCCACCCGGGTCTGGGTGATTACGGCGGGCAGGCGCTGCTCCAGCAGGCGCAGCAGGGCGGCGCCGTTGTCGCCGAGGGGGCGCACCTGCACGGCGCGGCCGCGGCACTCGATGCGCAGGCAGGCGTCCACCAGCAGCAGGCTCTGGGTGCCGGCCTTGGAGTCGATCTCCACCGATTCGAGCAGCAGGTTGTTGGGTCTGTCCTGGCAGAGTCGGGTATAGAGTGCCAGGGGGTCTGTCACATAGGGGGCATTGAGCCGGATGGTATCGAATTCGCCCAGGGACAAACGGGTCTTGTTGCCTGTCATAATGCCTTCCCTTGCATGTGTTGTGTGTCACCGATGGTCATGGCGCTGTCTCTCTTGAAAATGGGTCGGGTTCGGGTCACGTCAGCGAGTTCGCCATCGCCATGTCAGTGTGCTTCTCTGAATTGTCGGTTTCATCACAGGTCCATTTGCCGGATAATAAAAAAGCCCGCTGGGGTCAGCGGGCTTTTTCTTTGGGTTCTTAACTTGCTGTCAGATTACAGGTACAGCAACGACCACACGCCCGCATGTCAGGGAGTGTGCCACCACCAGATGGTCAGGATGGAAGTCGCTTGCATGAGATTGAGTCCTGTAAAAAGATGTTTGCAATGAAGTGCCTACAGAAAACGATAAAGCCGCGGCCAAGTCAAGTCGCTTTTTTGCCGGCCTTTTCCAGGCAGGTCCCAAACAAGAGCGAAACACGCCGATGAGATTCGATCTTCATTGCCACACCACCGCCTCGGACGGGGTGCTGAGCCCCGCCGACCTGGTGCGCCGCGCCGCCGAAAAAGGGGTGGAGGTGTTAGCGGTCACTGACCACGATACCCTCGACGGGCTTGAGGAGGTGCGCCAGACCATCTCGGCCGACCAGTTGCCACTGCGCCTGGTGAGCGGGGTGGAGATCTCCACCGGGTGGGAGCATCACGAGATCCACATCGTGGCCCTCGGGGTGGACGAGAAAAATCCCCAGTTGCTCGCCTTTCTGGCAGGGCAGCGAGCCCGCCGGGAGGCGCGCGCCGAGGAGATCGGGCGTCGTCTGGAGAAGTGCCTCATCCCGGGCACCTATGAAGAGGCCAAGCAGCTTGCCGGTGACGCCGCCGTGACCCGGGCCCACTTTGCCCGGGTGCTGGTGGCGCGCGGGGTGGCCGACAATATGCAGAAGGTGTTCAAGAAGTACCTGAGCCGGGGCAACAAGGGCTATGTGCCCGCCGAGTGGCCTGGGATGGGGGAGGCCATCGAGGCCATCCACGCCGCAGGCGGGCTGGCGGTGCTGGCCCACCCGAGCCGCTACAATCTCACCGCCAAGTGGATCAAGCGGTTGCTGGTGGCCTTCAAGTCCGTCGGGGGGGATGCCATGGAGGTCTCCCTGCCCCAGCAGAGCCCACAGGAGCGGGCGAATCTCGGCCAGTGGGCCAGGGAGCACGATCTCTATATTTCGGTGGGGTCCGATTTTCACTTCCCCTCCAACTGGACCGAGCTTGGCCGCCACCTCTGGCTCCCCAAGGAGGGGATGCCGCTGTGGCTCGGTCACCCCGGTCATTTCGGGCTCACCCCCGAGGAGCATGCGGGCCTGCTGGCCAGCCGCTGACCCCCCGGGCCGGCATCTTTGATGCAGGCGAGTCTGCGTCAAACAGGTTAAGGTAGTGTCATGGGCCAAGGGGCCCTTGACCATGAAGCGGGCAACGAGCGTGCCCCCTATCGCGAGAAGAGCATATGAGTCAGCATTTTTACGTACATCCCGACAATCCCCAGGTTCGCCTCATCAGCCAGGCGGTGCAGATCCTGCAAAACGGCGGCGTCATCGTCTATCCCACCGACTCCGGCTACGCCCTGGGCTGCCAGATGGGCAACAAGGATGCTTTGGAGCGCATCTGCCGCATCCGTCGCATCGAGCCAAACCACGACTTCACCCTGGTGTGCCGGGATCTCTCGGAGATCTCCACCTATGCCAAGGTGGACAACACCGCCTTCCGGCTGGTCAAGAACAACACCCCCGGACCCTACACCTTCATCTTCAAGGCCACCAAGGAGGTGCCGCGTCGCCTCATGAACGAGAAGAAGAAGACCATCGGCATCCGGGTCCCGGCCAACAACATCGCGCTGGCCTTGCTCGAGGCCCTCGGTGAGCCGCTGCTCTCCACCACCCTGATCCTGCCGGGCTCCGAGATGGCGGAGTTCGACCCCGAGGAGATTGCCGACAAGCTTGGCAAGCAGCTGGATCTGGTGGTCAACGGCGGGTATCTGGGCGAGCAGCCCACCACTGTGGTGGACTTCTCCGACGACGAGCCCGTGCTGCGTCGCCGCGGTGCCGGGGATCCGACGCCGTTTGAGTGATCTTGCCGACCCCGTGCCCGCGCTGACAACCCCCGCGGGCACGACGGGGGAGGCTTCCCTTCCCCCGCCCATCGCCACCGTGCTGGGGCAGCCCTACCATGAGCTGCCCCAGGACTTATTCATCCCCCCCGATGCGCTGGAGGTGTTTCTCGACACCTTCGAGGGGCCGCTGGATCTCTTGCTCTACCTCATCCGGCGCCAGCAGCTCGACATCCTCAACCTGCCCATCCTGCAGATCACCGCCCAGTACATGGAGTACGTGGATCTGATGCAGGGCCTCAACCTCGAGCTGGCGGCGGAATACCTGCTGATGGCGGCCTGGCTCGCGGAGATAAAGTCCCGCCTGCTGCTGCCCAAGGCCCCGGAGCTGGAAGACGAGGAGGAGGGGGAAGATCCCCGCGTCACCCTCATTCGTCGCCTGCAGGAGTACGAGCGCTACAAGCTGGGGGCGGAGCGGGTCAATGCCCTGCCGAGGGTGGAGCGGGAGATCTTCGTCGCCGCCGCCATGGCGCCGGATTTTGGTGCCTTGAAGCCATTGGCGCCCGATGTTTCTCTGGTTGAACTCGCCCTTTACATGCAAAGTGTGGTAAAACGCGCGACTCATTTTGAACATCACCAGATCCGCCGCGAGCAGATCCCGACCAGGGTACGGATGGCGGAGATCCTCGCCATGCTCTCCCTGGGCCAGACCCTGCGCCTGGAGCAGGTGCTGCGGGCCGAGGAGGGGCGCATGGGGGTGCTGGTGACCTTCCTGGCCCTGCTGGAGCTGTGCAAGGAGCAATTGATCTGGATCTTGCAGGCGGAGCCCCTGGGCCCCATCCATTTTGCCCTGGCCAGTCAGGGGAAAGGGGAGGAGCATGAGCATCTACACTGAGCGAGGGGCGCGGACCCGGGAGGTCCACCGTGGCGCTGCCTGCTGAACGATTGAAGACCCTGATCGAGGCGGCGATCTTCGTGGCGGGGCGTCCCCTCACGGTGAGCGAAATCAAGGGCAGCGTGCTCTCGGACTACCCGGTCACCGGCCGCTATGTCCAGTTGCTGCTGGCAGAGCTCAGACAGGATTACAGCGAGCGGGGGGTCGAGCTCAAAGAGGTGGCCTCCGGCTGGCGTTTCCAGGCCCGCCAGGAGTACGCCGAGGAGCTGTCGCGCCTGTGGAGCGAGCGGGCTCCCCGTTATTCCCGCGCCGTGATGGAGACGCTGACGCTGATTGCCTATCGTCAGCCCATCACCCGGGCGGAGATAGAAGCCATTCGCGGGGTGGCGGTGTCGAGCCAGATCGTCAACACCCTCAAGGAGCGTGGCTGGGTGCGCAGCATCGGCCACAAGGAGGTGGCGGGTCGCCCCGAGCTGCTCGCCACCACCCGTGAATTTCTGGACTATTTCAACCTGCAGAGTCTGGAGCAGCTCCCCGAGCTGGACCCCGAGCTGCAGGCCCCCTTGTCGCTCATGCCGGGCGAGGGCGGTGACGGTCAGCCTCTGGCAGGCCGTGCAGAGCATGAACATGGTGGGGAGGCCAACGGGGCCGTCCCACAAGAGCCAAGGTTGTCCGCGATGTCGGCGGGCAGCGATCAACAATCAGGTAAACCCGATGAGTGAAAAACTGCAAAAAGTATTGGCCCGCGCGGGTCAAGGCTCCCGTCGTGAGATGGAGGCCCTGATCACCGCAGGTCGGGTCAGCGTGGATGGCAAGGTCGCCACGCTGGGGGATCGCGTCGAAGTGAACGCCGTGATCCGGGTGGATGGCCACCAGGTCAAGACCCGCGCCGCAGAGGAAGTGATCTGCCGCGTGCTGGCCTACCACAAGCCCGAAGGGGAGATGTGTACCCGCCACGATCCGGAAGGACGTCCCACCGTGTTTGATCGTCTGCCCAAGATGGATGGCGCCCGCTGGATTGCGGTCGGCCGCCTCGACGTCAACACCTCAGGCCTCTTGCTGTTCACCACCGACGGCGAGCTGGCGAACCGCCTGATGCACCCGAGCCACGAAGTGGAGCGGGAATACGCGGTGCGGGTCTTTGGCGAGATCACCGAAGCCATGCTGCAGCGCCTGCGCAAGGGCGTGCAGCTGGAAGACGGCATGGCCAAGTTCAACAAGATCAAGCCGGCCGGCGGTGAAGGGCTGAACCAGTGGTTCAACGTCACCCTGACCGAGGGCCGCAACCGGGAAGTGCGCCGCCTGTGGGAATCCCAGGAAGTGCAGGTGAGCCGCCTGATGCGTATCCGCTACGGCGACGTCAAGCTGGATCGCGGCATCCCCCGCGGCGGCTGGCAGGAGCTGAAACTCCCCGAGGTGAACTACCTGCGCGGCCTGGTCAACCTGCCCAACGAGACCGAATCCAAGGTCGATCTGCAGCAGGATGGCAAGAGCACCCGCCACAAGCAGGCCGCCCAGATCCGTCGCGCCGTGAAGCGCCACAAGGAGATGCAGGGCAAGGAGCCGCGCGCCCGTGCCACCACCGCCCGTCGCAAGCCGACCTCCTCCACCCGCAATTCCGGCACCGGCAGCAAGTAAGCCGCCGCCACGGGCCGCTCGCCCCGGACACGCCACAAGCCCGCCCCCCAAGGTGCGGGCTTTTTTGTGTTCCGGACATGTTCCCGGCCTGGTACGACAAAGAGGGCGGCGCAGGGGGCTTTTTCATTCCTTTTGCTAATGCATTTTTGTTGTCATTAATTTGTCTTTCTTTTTTTCGACCCTGCCGAGGGAGCTGTTGCCCTGCCGGGACGGGCTTGTTAGCCTTTCGCGCACAAAGACAGGAGAAACCAATGAGCAAGGTACTGGATGAGCTGCTGGCGTTGCTGGCGCTCGAAAAGATCGAGGAGGGCCTGTTTCGGGGCCAGAGCCAGGATCTCGGGTTGCGATCCGTGTTTGGCGGACAGGTGATGGGGCAGGCCTTGTCAGCCGCCAAGCAGACGGTGGCAAGCGACCGCCAGGTCCACAGTTTCCACTCCTACTTTCTGCGGCCCGGGGATGCCAACAAGCCCATCGTCTACGACGTGGAGAACATCCGCGACGGCCAGACCGTCTCCACCCGCCGGGTCAAGGCCATCCAGAATGGCAAGCCCATCTTCTACCTCAACGCCTCCTTCCAGGTGGAGGCCGAGGGCTTCGAGCACCAGGCGAAGATGCCGGGCGGCATCACGCCTCCCGAGCAGCTCAAGAGCGAGCTGGAGCTGGTGCGTCCCTACGAGCAGATGATCCCGGCGGCCCTGCGGGACAAGATCCTGTGCGAGAAGCCCATCGAAATTCGCCCGGTGACCCTGGTGGACCCCATCCGCCCGGATGTCCACGAGCCCCTTCGCTACACCTGGTTCAAGGCCAATGGCCCGGTGCCGGACGATCAGCGGGTCCACAACTACCTGCTGGCCTATGCCTCCGACTTCCACTTCCTGTTCGCCGCCCTGCAGCCCCACGGGGTCTCCTACTGGGAGCCGGACATGCAGGTGGCCACCATCGATCACTCCATGTGGTTCCACCGGGAGTTCCGGCTGGACGACTGGCTGCTCTACGTGGTGGACAGCCCGAGCGCCAGCGGCGGTCGGGGTCTGGTACGCGGCCAGTTCTTCACCCGGGATGGGGTATTGGTGGCGAGCACCATGCAGGAAGGGGTGATCCGTCGCCGGGGCTGAGACGCCCCCTTGCGCCAACGAAAAACGGGAGCCGATGGCTCCCGTTTTTTATTGCCTACGCTATCAGGCTGCGTCCTGCTCGGTGCTGAGCCCTGGCTCGCCACTTTGGGCGAAACGATCGGCCCACAGGGCGATGACGCCGTCACCGGTGACGTTGCAGGCGGTGCCGAAGCTGTCCTGGGCCAGGTAGAGGGCGATCATCAGGGCGATGGAGGCCTCACCGAAGCCGAGCATGGAGGTAAGCAGGCCGAGCGCGGACATGACACCGCCACCCGGTGCGCCCGGCGCGGCAATCATGATGACGCCCAGCATCATGATGAAGGGCACCATGGTGCCGTAGCCCGGAATGGCCAGGTGTTCGGAGAGGAACATCACCGCCGTGGCGCAGGTCACCAGGGTGATGGTGGAGCCGCACAGGTGGATGGTGGCGCACAGGGGCACGGTGAAGTTGGCGATGCCGTCGCTCACGCCGTTGCGCTTGCTGGCTTGCAGGGCCACCGGAATGGTGGCGGCGCTGGACATGGTGCCAAGGGCGGTGAAGTAGGCGGGCAGCATGTTCTTGATGAGCATGACGGGGGAGCGCCCCTGGGCGAGGCCAGTGCCGACGAACAGGACGCAGAGCCAGATCCAGTGCATGACGATGGCCATCACCAGCACCACTCCGAAGGTCTTGAGGGTGGCGAAGACGGTGCCTTCCACCGTCATCTCGACGAAGACGCCGGCGATGTAGAAGGGGAGCAGGGGAATGATCACGCGTGCCAGCAGGCGGTCGATGATGTCACGGCCCTGATCGGCGACCCGGCGCAGGTCGGTGGCCTGGGTGGCGCTGATGCCGATGCCGAACACGAAGGCGGCGGCCAGGGTCGACATCACCCCGAACAGGGGCGGGATCTCGAGATTGATGTAGGAAGCGAGCTTGGTGGCTGCCTCGGCGGTGGGTTCGGCGGCCGTGGTCAGGTGCGGGATCAGGTGGCTCGCCACGGTGAAGGCGAACAGGCCCGCCAGTATGGTGGAGCAGTAGGAGAGCCCCACCGTCTTGCCCAGCAGCTTGCCGGAGTTCTTCGGCAGGCTGGCGATGCCGCTCATGATGAAGAAGAGGATGATGAGCGGGATGGTGAAGGTGATGAGCTGGCCTATCACCGTCTTGGCGGTGAACAGCACGCGGGCGACCCATTCGGGGGCATAGAGACCGAGCAGCAGGCCGGCGAGGATACCGGCAACCAGATTGAGAACGAGTTTCATGGGGGAATCCAGGTGTTGGTGTCTGATTTGTTATTTAATTTTGATTTTAATGCCGCTTTTTAACACAAACGCCGCATCTTGTCTGCTTTATGGTGGTTAACTCAGGGTTAAATATTGTTAATGGGCTGAATGCCGTGAGGTGTCACTGTCCCCGGGGGCTTTCGCGGATCAGCACCGCACCAGCAAGGCGTGCAGCCAGGGGCCGTTCACCTCATCTTCCCCCACCCAGCCATGGTGCAGGGTGAAGGGGAGGGGAGCGATCAGGCGTCGCAGCCCCGCCTCGTCGAGCCGGGTCTGCAGGGGATATTCCCCCGACCGTGGCAGCGGTTCGCCCTTCCCGTGGGGGAAGGAGGCGTAGAGGGGGCCCCCGGCCTTGAGCAGGGTGGCCAGATGACCGAGCGCCGGGACTATCTCGTGTTCGGGCAGACAGGGGAGGGAGCCGCTGGCCCAGATGCCGTCATAGGGAACGACGCTTTGCATCTGCTCGAAGCGGCAGACTCGCACCGGCTGGCCGCACAGGCGCGAGGCGGCGGCGGCCTGCGCCCGGCTCGCATCGAAGGCGGTCACGGTGAGGTCCTGCTGGCGAAAGAGGCGCAGATCCTCTCCTGCCCCGCAACCGGCCTCCAGCAGATGACGGCCGCTGCCCAGCAGGGCCAGGAAGGGGGCATGGGCGCCTGCCACGAGGGCGGGGCGAGGGGCGGCGTCGTGCGCCGGCGCGGGGGCGTGTGGCAAGGGTGTCGGGCTCATCGTGGTGGGGGGCGTTAGTCTAGCAGGTTTGCCCCCGGCTGTTGAGCATTGGCGGGGGCGGCGCGTCTTGCAGACTCAGGGGTGGCGGCGAAGGGTGGGGCTCGCGATGAGGGTGAACAGGGTATCGAGGAGAAAGTCCGACTCCTCAATCAGATCGATGCGATCCGGGAAGTGCAGCCAGTTGATGATGTAGCCGTCCAGGGTGCAGTGGAGCAGGGTGGCGGCGCGGCGCAGATCCAGCCCCTCGGGCAGTTGGCCGCGACGCACGGCATTGGCCAGGGTGATCTCCAGATCCCTGAAGAAATTCATGGATTGCAGGTGCATGTGCTCGCGCATGACGGCGGCCTCTCCCTCCATGGATTCCAGATTGAACATGATGGTGAACATCTGCTGGTGGGCGGGCTCGGTGCTGATCTTGAGCATCACCTCCTTGAGAAAGCTGCGCAGCTTGCCCAGAGGATCCGGCTCCGCCTCGTCGACGCAGGCGTCGAGCTGGTGGGAGAGGGGGGCACACAGCTCCTCCCACAGGGTGACGAACAGCTCTTCTTTATTCTTGAAGTGCCAGTAGATGGCGCCCCGGGTGAGGTCCGTCGCCTTGGCGATATCGGTCAGGCTGGTGCGTGCCAGCCCCTGTTGGCAGAAGAGATCCAGGGCCGTGCTCATGATGTTGCAGCGGGTTTGCTGCGCCTCTTCTTTGGTGCGTCTGGCCATTGACTCCGGTCCTGTTTAAAAGTGAAAAAAGTTTCTTACATACATTCATGAATGTATGTATATTGCATCATCTTCGCCGTTTTACCAACAGGGGCCTTATAAACCCTGTGGTTTTGTCACTTCTTTTTGATTGAAACTGAGGTTCAGAGACTTGATGCATAAACATATTCTCGCACGTTCGGTCGGCCTTGCCTTGCTGGCAAGCGGCCTGCTGGCTGGCTGTGGTGACAAGGACGGGGCCCAGCAGGCCATGGGGGAGATGCCTCCCGCCGCCGTGGACGTGGTCACCCTCCATACGGCCCCCCTGCAACTGTTGTCCGAGCTCACCGGCCGCACCGCCCCCCTGCGGGTGGCCGAGGTGCGTCCCCAGGTGAACGGCATTATCCTCAAGCGCCTGTTCACCGAGGGGAGCGACGTCAAGGCCGGTCAACTGCTCTATCAGATTGATCCCGCCGTCTATCAGGCCGAAGTGGCTTCCGCCAAGGCCAACCTCGCCAAGGCCGAGGCCAACGAGCGCAGCGCCCGCCTCAAGGCCCAGCGCTACGCCGAGCTGGTGAAGGTGAAAGCCATCAGCAGCCAGGAGTATGACGACGCCGACGCGGCCTGGAAACAGCAGCTGGCCGAGATCGGGGCCGCCAAGGCCGCATTGCAGACCGCCAACATCAACCTGGCCTACACCCGCATCACGGCCCCCATCAGCGGCCGCATCGGCAAGTCTGCGGTGACCGAAGGAGCCCTGGTCACCGCCCAGCAGGCGGACAGCCTCACCTCTATTCAGCAGCTCGATCCCATGTACGTGGACGTGCGCCAGTCCACCGCCGACCTGCTGCGCCTCAAGCGCCTGGTGGCCGAGGGCAAGCTGACCCAGGGGGAGAAGGACGGGGCCGGTGTCAGCTTCCAGCTGGAAGATGGCAGCCAGTATGGCGAGAAAGGTACCCTCCAGTTCTCCGATGTGACCGTGGACGAGGCGACCGGCATGGTGACCCTGCGGGTGATCGTGCCCAACCCGGATCAACTGCTGCTGCCCGGCATGTTCATGCGCGCCACCTTGCAGGAGGGCGAGCGCCCGCAAGGCCTGCTGGTGCCCCAGACTGCCGTGACCCGTACCCCCAAGGGCGGTGCCACCGTCATGGTGGTGACGGCGGACAACAAGGTGGAACTGCGTGAAGTGCAGGTCGGCCGCATGTCCGGCAACAGCTGGGTGGTGGAGTCCGGTCTCAAGGCTGGCGAGAAGGTGATCGTCGCCGGTCTGCAGAAAGTCAAACCCGGGGTCGTGGTGGCGCCCACTGAACGTGCCGGTAACAGCGCACAACAGACCCCGGCAACCAAGCAGTAGGATGGAGTAGTCGCCTCATGGCACGTTTTTTCATAGATAGACCCATTTTCGCCTGGGTGATCGCCCTGGTGATCATGCTGGCTGGGGCCATGGCCATCATCGGCCTGCCGGTGGCCCAGTACCCGACCATCGCCCCGCCGGCGGTTGGCATCTCCGCCAGCTACCCGGGGGCCTCCGCCAAGACGGTGGAAGACTCGGTGACCCAGATCATCGAGCAGAACATGACCGGGCTGGATCACCTGCTCTATATGTCGGCGCAATCCGACTCGTCAGGGAACGTCAGCGTGACCCTCACCTTCAAGCCGGGCACGGATCCCGACATCGCCCAGGTGCAGGTGCAAAACAAGCTGCAACAGGCCATGTCGCTCCTGCCCCAAGAGGTGCAGCAACAGGGCGTGCGGGTACAGAAGACCTCCAGCAGCTTCCTGATGGTGGCCGCCTTCATCTCCACCGATGGCGCCATGACCAACGATGACCTGGCGGACTATGTGGTAGCCAACATCAAGGAGCCCCTGAGCCGTCTGGACGGGGTCGGTGACATCACCTTGTTCGGCAGCCAGTACTCCATGCGCGTCTGGCTCGATCCCCACAAGCTCAACCGGGTGCAGATGACCCCGGCCGACATTCAGGCCGCCATCAAGGCCCAGAACGCCCAGGTTGCCTTCGGCAAGCTGGGGGGGACCCCTGCGGTGAGCGATCAGCAATTTACCGCCACCATCATGGGCCAGACCCGGCTCTCCACCGTGGAGGAGTTCAACAACATCCTGCTGCGGGTGAACCAGGACGGCTCCAAGGTCCAGCTCAAGGACGTGGCCCGGGTCGAACTTGCCGGTGAAAACTACGACGCGACCGCGCTCTACAACGGCCAGGCCACCGCCGCCGTCGCCATCAAGCTGGCGACCGGTGCCAACGCCCTGGACACCGCCGAGCACGTGCGGACCAAGCTGGGTGAACTCTCCGAGTACTTCCCGGCCAACATGGAGATCGTCTATCCCTACGACACCACGCCGTTCGTGAAGATCTCCATCGAGGAGGTGGTGCAGACCCTGATCGAGGCGATCTTCCTGGTGTTCTGCGTCATGTATCTGTTCTTGCAGAACTTCCGGGCAACCCTGATTCCGACCATCGCGGTGCCCGTGGTCCTGCTCGGCACCTTCGGGGTCATGGCGGCCTTCGGCTTCTCCATCAACACCCTGACCATGTTCGGTCTGGTGCTCGCCATCGGCCTCTTGGTGGATGACGCCATCGTGGTGGTGGAGAACGTGGAGCGTCTGATGAGCGAGGAGGATCTCTCCCCCCTCGAGGCGACCCGCAAGTCCATGACCCAGATCACCGGCGCCCTGGTGGGCATCGCCCTAGTGCTGTCGGCGGTGTTCGTGCCCATGGCCTTCTTCGGTGGCTCTACCGGTGCCATCTATCGCCAGTTCTCCCTCACCATCGTCTCGGCCATGGTGCTCTCTGTGCTGGTGGCCCTGATCCTGACCCCGGCCCTGTGCGCCACCCTGCTCAAACCCATGAAGCACGGTGAATTCGGCGCCCAGCGCGGCTTCTTCGGCTGGTTCAACCGCTTCTTCGACACCAACGCCAACCGTTACCAGAACGGCGTGCGCAAGGTGATCAAGCAGGGCACCCGCTACGGCATCATCTATCTGGCCATGCTGGCGGTGCTGGCGGTGCTCTTCATGCGCATGCCCACCTCCTTCCTGCCGGAAGAGGATCAGGGGGTCATCATGTCCATGGTGCAGCTCCCGGTGGGGGCAACCAAGGAGCGGACCGAGGTGGTGCTCGGGGAGATGCGCGACTACTTCCTCGAGAACGAGAAGGAGAACGTGGACTCCGTGCTGACGGTGGCGGGCTTCAGTTTCGCCGGTAGCGGTCAGAACAGCGGCATGGCCTTCATCAAGCTCAAGGACTGGAGTGAGCGCAAGGGGGAAGAGCGCAGCGCCAATGCCATCATCGGCCGCGCCATGGGGTTCCTGTTCAGCATCAAGGAAGCCCAGGTCTTCGCCTTCAACCTGCCCCCCATTCCGGAACTCGGCACGGCCACCGGCTTCGACTTCTTCCTGCAAGACCGCGGCGGTCTGGGTCACGAGAAGCTGATGCAGGCGCGCAACCAGTTGCTCGGCATGGCGGCGCAGGATCCCAACCTGGTGCGGGTACGCCCGAACGGGATGGAAGACACGCCCCAGCTCGACATCAAGATCGATTACGAGAAGGCGCTGGCCCAGGGGCTCTCCATCACCGACATCAACAACACCCTGTCGGCGGCCTGGGGCTCCTCTTATGTGAACGACTTTGTCGACAGAGGCCGGGTCAAGAAGGTCTATCTGCAGGCGGATGCCCCTTTCCGGATGAACCCGGAAGATCTGAAGCTGTGGTACGTGCGCAACAGCGCGGGCCAGATGGTGCCCTTCTCCGCCTTTGCCAGCACGGAGTGGAGCTTCGGCTCGCCCCGTCTTGAGCGCTACAACGGTGTCTCCGCCATGGAGATCGTCGGTGAGGCGGCCCCGGGCAAGAGTACGGGTGATGCCATGGCGGCCATCGAGGAGATGGTCAAGCAGTTGCCGGAAGGGATCGGCATCGAGTGGACCGGCCTCTCCTTCCAGGAGCGTCAGGCAGGCTCCCAGGCGCCGGCCCTGTACGCCATCTCGCTCCTGGTGGTCTTCCTCTGTCTGGCGGCCCTCTACGAGAGCTGGAGCATTCCGTTCTCGGTCATGCTGGTGGTGCCGCTCGGGGTGCTGGGGGCCATTTTGGCCGCGACCCTGCGCGGGCTTGAGAATGACGTCTACTTCCAGGTAGGCCTGCTCACCACGATCGGGCTGTCGGCCAAGAACGCCATCCTCATCGTCGAGTTCGCCAAGGAGCTGCACGACAAGGGGATGAGGCTCGGGGATGCGGTGGTGGAGGCCTCGCGTCAGCGCCTGCGCCCCATCCTGATGACCTCGCTCGCCTTCATCCTGGGGGTACTGCCCCTGGTGATCAGCACCGGGGCGGGCGCCAGCAGCCGAAACGCCATCGGGACCGGCGTTATGGGGGGGATGATCAGTGCCACCGTGCTCGCCATCTTCTTCGTGCCGCTGTTCTTTGTGCTGGTGATGCGCTATTTCACCGAACGCAAGCATGCCGGGGAAGAGAGTGTCCACACCAAGGAGATCAACCATGACTAAGACCCTGATCGCCCTGGGCGTGACCCTGATGATGGGGGGCTGCTCCATGGCCCCCGACTACCAGCGCCCCGAGCTGCCCCAAGGCGCCTCCTGGCAAGCTGACCTGGCCGCCAAGGGGGAACTTGCCCCCTGGCGCCAGCAGTTCCAGGACCCGGCCCTTCAGACGCTGATCGGCACCGCCCTTGAGAGCAACCGGGATCTGCGCCTGGCAGCCCTCAACGTCGAGGCCTACGAGGCGAAATACCGTATCCAGCGGGCGGCCCAGTTGCCGACCCTGGCCGCCAGTGGCAGCGGCACCCGCCAGCAGGGATCCGACGATCTCAGTAGTACGGGGCAGGGCACCATCAGCAGCCAGTACGGCGCCAACATCGGCATCACCGCCTATGAGCTGGATCTGTTTGGCCGGATCCAGAGCCTGAAAGATCAGGCCCTTGAGACCTATCTGGCGCAAATCGAGACCCAGCGCAGCACCCAGATTGCGCTGGTGGCCTCGGTGGCGAATGCCTACTTCACCCTGCTGGCGGATCAGGAGTTGCTGGCCCTGAGCCAGGCGACCCTCGCCACCGAGCAGGAGAGCTATGCCCTGACCGAGCACAAATACCGCCTGGGCGCCGCCTCCGAGATGGAGCTGGCCCAGGGGCGCACGGCACTGGAAAACGCCAAGGTCAGCCAGGCGCAATACCAGCGTCTGGTGAAGCAGGACAGAAACGGTCTGGCCCTGCTGCTTGGCACCGATATCCCGGTGCTGGCGGCACAACCGGCCACCCTGGCCGAGGTGAAACTGGCGCCGATCCCGGTGGGGGCGCCCTCCAGCCTGTTGCAGCAACGCCCGGACATCCTGGCGGCGGAGCACAACCTGAAGGCGGCCAACGCCAACATAGGGGCGGCCCGTGCCGCCTTCTTCCCGACCATCTCGCTCACCGCGACGGCGGGCACCGCCAGCAACCAGCTGAGCGGTCTGTTTGACGGCGGCACCGGCACCTGGACCTTCATGCCCCAGATCAATCTGCCCATCTTCGATGGCGGCAAGCGCGTTGCGGATCTGGACGTGGCCGAGGTGGGGACCAGGCAGGCGGTGGCGAGCTACGAGAAGAGCATCCAGACCGCCTTCAAGGAGGTCGCGGATACCCTCGGTGCCCAGGCTGACTACGCGCAGCAGCTGCAGGCGCAACAGGCGCTGGTGGATGCCAATCAGACCTACTTCAGGCTGGCGGAGGTGCGTTACGAGCAAGGGGTGGACAGCTACCTGACCCGCCTCGATGCCCAGCGCTCCCTGTTCAGCGCCAAGCAGGGGCTCATCAGCACCCGGCTCGCCCAGCTGAGTAACCAGGTCGCCCTCTACAAGGCCGTCGGTGGCGGCTGGCAGGCGCCGAAGGACGCAGAGCCGGCATCAGACAAACAGGGTTGACCCCTCGGGGTTGACGTAAAAAGCATCAGGGGCGAACCACTAGGTTCGCCCCGTTTTTTTATCTGTCATGTCGAGAAGCCAAATCGAGGCAGGTGACAAAGGTATGAAAGTGCTATTCACCTGACTGTTGTCCACAAGGGAGTGGTCATATGGCTTCAAACCGGATAACAAAACGGTATCCCTACCGTGTTATCTGGAGTCACCGTTGACCTGCAACGAGAAAATAGTACGCTGTAAACTCCGCTTGTTAAAGCTCGCCAAAGATCTCAATAACGTAAGCAAAGCCTGCAAGCTGATCGGCCGAGGGCTTGCTCGACAAACTGCCCGGCTGTAAAGGGCACATCCCAACCGGGTCGCTCCCGAGATTGAACAGGCCATCCTCGATAACTCTCTCACCAATCCAACCCAGTACCCGCTGTGGTCTGCACAAAGACGTGTCTGCAAAGCATCAACGTCAGTGCGGGCGATCTGAGTGGCGTATGACAACGTCACGACCTGCTTTCCAAGCTCGGCCGCTTGTTGTGCCTCGAGAAAACCCATCGGGAGTAGACGATGGAGCTCAATGATGAATAAGTTCGCCTGCTCTAGCGCTTCAGTCCTGAGTTTCGCGAACGCCAGATCGAAGTTAACTACATTGGGGAACTGGTGGCGTGCGATACCTTCATCGTCGGTGTACTCAAGGGGGACAAGGTGTATCTGGGAATCGTGCTGGACGGCTAAAACCGTCATGCCTGGGGACGGCACTATACCGGCAAGTTGCCGGTGACTTCGGTTCATGTGCTCAATGAAACGGTCCTGCCGTTCTTTGAAGCACATGAACCGTGTGTCTATCCCATCTCCTGTCAGATAACTGGCGCGCGTTCTGCGGACGCCCTGACCATCATCCCAACGAGCTGTTCTTGCAACTGGGGGATTGAACTCTGGGCTAACACGGTACGCAGGCCACAGAGCAATGACTTTATCGAACGACTGCATCGTACCATGCTGGATGAACACTTCCTTATCAAGAGGCGGACGACCAAGCCGTAAGGTCCCGGAATGAGTCAGTGGGGCAGATTCAGACAGACTTACATCGCTACCTGGAGCGCTGCAACACCCAGCTGCCACATCTGGGTAGGATGTTGG
This sequence comes from Aeromonas sp. MaB10011B, assembly GCF_017939325.1. NCBI lineage: Bacteria > Pseudomonadati > Pseudomonadota > Gammaproteobacteria > Aeromonadales > Aeromonadaceae > Aeromonas > Aeromonas sp. MaB10011B. The sequence continues at coordinate 55,370 of NZ_JAGKRK010000098.1, forward strand.
AGGTACATACCTCCTATCGTATGTTCAAGAAGGGGCAAAAGTTGACACCGAAGGAACTGCGCTCTAAATCAGCGTAACCAAAACACCGGTTTGAGGCCGGTGTCAGGTGATAACCATATCGGTACAGTTATTATAATCAACAACACTGCATTAAATAATCACAAATTGATTTTTGAGATATTTTCAATAGTAGTGATTTTACAAAAACAAGTGTTAGCTAAACCTGTGAGAAAAACTCCACTAGGGAAAGTGCGAACAAGTATCCCAAGAACAAAAAATGAAAATTTTAGTCATTTAATATCAATGGGTTACCAGTAAATGCTCTCGTGCCATATGACTTATTCGCACCTTCCCTAGGGAAGGTGCGAACAAGTCCCTGATATGAGATCATGTTTGTCATCTGGAGCCATGAAAAAGGGTTCATCATGAGTCATCAGCTCACCTTCGCCGACAGTGAATTCAGCAGTAAGCGCCGTCAGACTAGAAAAGAGATTTTCTTGTCCCGCATGGAGCAGATTCTGCCATGGCAAAACATGGTGGAAGTCATCGAGCCGTTTTATCCCAAGGCTGGTAATGGCCGGCGACCTTATCCGCTGGAAACCATGCTACGCATTCACTGCATGCAGCATTGGTACAACCTGAGCGATGGCGCGATGGAAGATGCTCTGTACGAAATCGCCTCCATCCGTCTGTTTGCCCGGTTATCCCTGGATAGCGCCTTGCCGGACCGCACCACCATCATGAATTTCCGCCACCTGCTGGAGCAGCATCAACTGGCCCGCCAATTGTTCAAGACCATCAATCGCTGGCTGGCCGAAGCAGGCGTCATGATGACTCAAGGCACCTTGGTCGATGCCACCATCATTGAGGCTCCCAGCTCGACCAAGAACAAAGAGCAGCAACGCGATCCGCAGATGCATCAGACCAAGAAAGGCAATCAGTGGCACTTTGGCATGAAGGCCCACATTGGTGTCGATGCCAAGAGTGGCCTGACCCACAGCCTAGTCACCACCGCGGC
>NZ_JAGKRK010000099.1:0-341 GCF_017939325.1 Aeromonas sp. MaB10011B
TCGTACACCTTCGCATCCCCGCCCTCGCCCTTGGGCGTCAGGTTGGTGATGGTCACCCCGTCATCGTCGTTCTTGATGGTCAGGGTCAGGGTCGCCGTGCTCACGTCTCCATCCGCATCCGTCAGGGTGTAGGTGAACACTTCACTGCCCACCCCGCCCCCGGTCAGCGCCTTGAAGTCACCGTCGTTCGGGTTGAGGGTGTAGGTGTAGGTGCCGTTGGCATTGAGCACCAGGCTGCCGTAAGTCCCGCTCAGGGTGCCCGCGGTCACCGCCGCGCCATCCGCCCCCTGCACGTCGTTGGTGATGACGTTGCCATTGAGGACCAGGTTGTTCTCGCTCGC
>NZ_JAGKRK010000100.1:0-293 GCF_017939325.1 Aeromonas sp. MaB10011B
ACCCTGACCATCACCGGGTACAACCCGGCGACCGGGCTGGTGAGCTACAGCTACACCCTGAACGACAACGAGGCGCACCCGACGGCGAACGGCAACAACAGCCTGTTCGAAGACTTCGCGGTGAGCCTGGTGGACAGCGACGGGGATTCGGCCTCGAACACCCTGAGCGTGCAGATCGTGGACGACGTGCCGACGGCGGTGAGCGACGTCAACCTGACGGTGGCGAGCGAGAACAACCTGGTCCTCAATGGCAACGTCATCACCAACGACGTGCAGGGGGCGGATGGCGCGGC
>NZ_JAGKRK010000017.1:0-36589 GCF_017939325.1 Aeromonas sp. MaB10011B
CGAAGGCCTGTCGTTCCGTTACTATCTACAGCTTATCCTTCCCGCTGGTTGCTGTCACACGGTTACGCCTGTCTTGAACTGGCAGATTGCCCCCCTTTTCTTTATCATTCCCCATCATTTTCGAATTCAAGATGCATCGCCATGGCAAAAGCCCTCTCTCTGATGCTTGCCCAGTTGAATCTGACGGTAGGCGCCATCGAAGATAACACTGACAAAGTGCTCGCTGCGGCCGCTCAGGCCGAACAGCAAGGTGCCGATCTGCTGGTTTGCTCCGAGCTGGCCCTGACCGGCTATCCACCAGAAGATCTGTTGCTGCGCGCCGACCTGATGATCCGGGTCGAAGCCGCTCTGTCCCGCATCGCGGCATGGCAGGGCCAATGTGCCATTCTGGTGGGCCACCCTTGGCGCGAAGAGGGGGCGCTTTACAATACGGCGTCTCTCTATGAGCGTGGGCAACTGCGGGCACGTTATTTCAAACAGGACTTGCCCAACTACGGGGTGTTCGACGAGAAGCGCTACTTCACTGCGGCGACCGATACCTGTGTGGTGCCGTTCCGTGGCCATCAGCTGGGTTTGCTCATCTGCGAAGATCTCTGGCAGCCGGGTCCGGCGCTGGCCGCCAAGGCGGCGGGGGCCGAGCTGCTGCTCACCATCAATGCCTCTCCTTATGATCAGGAAAAACCCTGGATCCGCCGCGAGCTGATGGCCGAGCGCTGCGATCAGACCGGCCTGCCGCTCATCTACCTCAACCAGGTATGCGGCCAGGACGAGCTGATTTTCGACGGCTGCTCCAAGGTGCTCAGTAGCCAGGGCGAGTTGACTCACAAGCTGGCCCCGTTTGCCGAAGAGCTGGCGCTGGTACGTTTTGCTGATGGCCAGCCAGTGAAAGAGTGTGAACCGGCTGCGCCGCTTGAGCCGTTGGCAGAGACCTATCAGGCGCTGGTGCTGGCAGTGCGCGACTATGTCGCCAAGAACGGCTTTCACGGCGCTGTGCTGGGTCTCTCCGGCGGCATCGACTCGGCGCTGACCCTGGCCATCGCGGCCGATGCCATCGGGGCCGACAAGGTGCAGGCGGTGATGATGCCGTTCCGCTACACAGCACAGATGAGTGTGGAAGATGCCAAGGAGCAGGCTGAGCGGATGGGGGTTGAGTTCAACATCATCTCCATCGAGCCGATGTTCGAAGGATTTATGACCCAGCTGGCGCCGTTGTTTGAAGGTACCGCCCGCGATACCACCGAAGAGAACCTGCAGGCCCGCTGCCGCGGTGTGTTGCTGATGGCGCTCTCCAACAAACGTCGTCGCATCGTTCTGACCACCGGCAACAAGAGCGAAATGGCGGTCGGTTATGCCACGCTGTACGGCGACATGGCGGGTGGCTTTGATGTGCTCAAGGACGTCCCCAAGACGCTGGTCTTCAAACTGTGCGAATATCGCAACTCGGTTGACTACGTGATCCCGCAGCGGGTTATCGACCGCCCCCCTTCGGCAGAATTGGCGCCGGATCAGGTGGATCAGGACAGCCTGCCCCCGTACGACATCCTCGATGCCATCCTCAAGCGTTATGTGGAAGAGGATGCGTCCGTGGCCGACATGGTGGCAGAAGGCTTCGAGGAAGCGGTGGTGCGCAAGGTGATCCGGCTGGTGGATCTCAACGAATACAAGCGCCGTCAGGCGGCGGTCGGGCCCCGCATTACGGCTCGCAACTTTGGTAAGGATCGCCGTTACCCCATTACATCCGGGTTCGGCAAACAGAACTGGTAAGGAGTCACCATGAAGAAGATTGAAGCCATCATCAAACCGTTCAAGCTGGACGATGTGCGCGAGGCCCTGGCCGAGATCGGCATCAACGGCATGACCGTATCCGAAGTCAAAGGCTTCGGCCGCCAGAAGGGCCATACCGAGCTCTATCGCGGCGCCGAATATATGGTCGACTTCCTGCCGAAAGTGAAGGTGGAGCTGGTGGTGCAGGACGAGGATCTCGATGCCTGCCTGGAAGCCATCCAGAACACAGCGCGTACCGGCAAGATCGGTGATGGCAAGATCTTCGTCTGCGAGGTGGAGCGCGTCATTCGTATTCGTACTGGTGAAGAGAACGAAGACGCGATCTGATGTGGTGGATGTGCCCTGTGATGAACAGCAAGAGTCTGTCGCTCTGATGTCGTTTTACCGTATCGGGGTCGTGGCGGCGTGCTTGATGGCACTCACCGCGTGCAGCACCCGGCCGCCGGCCCAGCCGGAAAACCTGTGCCAGATCTTTCGGGAGAAACCCGAATGGCACGAGGCGGCGCTCAAGATGAACGAGAAGTGGGGGACACCTGTCCAGGTAGTGATGGCCATGATGTACCAGGAGTCCTCCTTCGTGCATGATGCCCAGCCGCCGATGCAGTATTTCCTCTTCATCCCCACCGGGCGGGCCAGTTCAGCCTACGGCTATGCCCAGGTGAAAGACGAAACCTGGGCCGACTATCAGCGGGAAACCGGCAACGGCTGGAGCGATCGCGACGACTTTGCCGACGCCATCGATTTCATGGGCTGGTACACTCACAAGGCACAGCGGCTCAACGGCACGTCCAAGTGGGATGCCTATGGCCAGTATCTCAATTATCACGAAGGCTGGGGGGGCTACCGACGTGGCAGCTACCGCAGCAAGGGATGGCTGCTGAAGGTCTCCCGCAAGGTGGAGGCCCGTGCCCAGCGCTACGGTGCCCAGTATCGACAATGCAAGGATCAGCTCTCCAGCGGGGGCTGGTTCTGGTAACCAAATCAGGAGTCAGAAATGCCGTTATTGGACAGTTTTACCGTCGACCATACCCGCATGGCCGCCCCGGCAGTGCGAGTGGCGAAGACCATGCAGACCCCGAACAAGGACACCATCACCGTGTTCGACCTGCGTTTCTGCGTGCCGAACGAGGAGATCCTCTCCGAGCGCGGCATCCATACCCTGGAGCATCTTTTTGCCGGCTTCATGCGTGATCATCTCAATGGGAATGGGGTGGAGATCATCGACATCTCTCCCATGGGTTGCCGCACCGGCTTCTACATGAGCCTGATCGGTGCGCCGGATGAAGCCCGTGTTGGCGCTGCCTGGCAGGCCGCCATGAGCGACGTGCTGACCGTGCAGGATCAGGGCAAGATCCCCGAGCTGAACGAATACCAGTGCGGTACTTACAGAATGCATTCGCTGGAAGAGGCCCATGCCATCGCCCGCCATGTGCTGGAGCGCGGTATCGGTGTCAACCACAATGACGAGCTGGCCCTGCCGGAAGAGAAGCTGAAAAGCCTCTGATCCCGAGAAGGGAAGCATGAAAAAGGCCGGTCAATGACCGGCCTTTTTGCATCTGGTGGGATCAGGAGGGCAGTGGCATCACCCGATTGCGCCCCAGCTCCTTGGCCTTGTAGAGCAGCTTGTCGGTTCGCTCGATCAGGGTGTCTGCCGTCTCCTGAGAGATGTATTCCCCCACGCCGAACGAGGCGGTGATGTGATCGATGCGTCGCCCGGATTTGCGATCCAGAATCGACATCCGCTCGATGACGCGACGCAGGCTCTCGGCCATCTGGCGGGTCAGCGCCAGGGCGCGGTTTGGCACCAAGAGGGCAAACTCCTCACCCCCCAGGCGATAGGCGGTTATGCCCTCCTTGCTGGCCTCTCGCAGCCGCTTGCCGACGATGCGCAGCACCTGGTCCCCCAGCAGATGTCCATATTCGTCGTTGAAGTTCTTGAAGCGATCGATATCGGTCAGGATCAGCGAGAAGGGCTGCTTGCTGCGAATGAGGCTGTCCATCTCGAGATCGAAGGCGCGTCGATTGAGCAGAGACGTGAGCGGGTCCTCGGTGGCCAGCTTCCTCGTCTCGTTCAGGGCCTGTTTCAGCTCCTTGATCTCTTTCTCGGCGCTGCTGAGCTGGTTGCGAAAGTGGAGGGTGGACATGCGTACGTCACGCGACTCGCGCACGAGATCCCGCAGGATCCCCATGGTGTCTTCCAGGCTGAGCCCCTCGTCGTCTATCTTGCTCAGCTTGTCGAAACTCTTGTCGAGCATCTCCTGAAACAGCCCGGTATCGGAGATGGCATCCTGCATCGAGTGACTCAGCTCGCTGGCCATGGCGGCCAGATTGAGTTTCATCGCCTCGATCTGCTGCTCGTCCTGGGCCGCAAGGTGCTGGTGGTAGAGCCGCTCACAGGTGGTCAGGGAGAAGGTCCCCTGTTGTTTTATCGCCTGATCGACGGCATGGTTGAGTTCGGGCATGTCGCCGGAGACATAGCTGTACCAAAGGTGATAGTTGTTCGGCGTGGTGGGAATTTGATACTTGATCATCAGGGGAACCGCCTGTTTCAAATAGGCGGCAGATTGGGCGAACGAGTCCTTGCTCATGAGTTCCGAGTCTCACATACCTGCAAACTGTGTCCAGTATGACAGAGAGAATGGCCAAAAGGCAGTCGATGGATGCCATTAGCTCCCCCCTCCGATATAATGTCTGCGTTATTACCTACCCTAAGGCCTGCTTATGTCTCAAAAAGATCCTTTCCTCCAACGCGAGGCCGAAAAATACGAAAACCCCATCGCCAGTCGCGAGATGCTGCTGGAGCTCATCAAGGGCCATGAGAAACCCATGTCCCGGGAAGAGCTGGCCAAGGTCCTCAAGCTGACCGATGAAGAGCCGTTGGAAGCCTTGCGACGTCGTCTGCGCGCCATGGAGCGCGACGGGCAGCTCGTGTTCACCCGCAACCAATGTTACGCCCTGCCGGATCGCCTGAATCTGGTCAAAGGCTATGTGCTTGGCCACAAAGATGGATTCGGTTTTCTGCGCCCCGAGGGTGGTGGAGCGGATCTCTTCCTGAACAACCGCGAGATGCAGCGCCTGATGCATGGCGACTATGCCCTGGTGCAGCCGACCGAGATCGATCGCAAGGGTCGTCAGGAAGCGCGTCTGGTGCGCCTGCTCAAATCCCGCGAGGCGGACATCGTCGGTCGTTACTTCGTCGAGAACGGCGTCGGTTTCGTGGTACCCGATGACAGCCGCATCGGCCAGGACATCATCATCCCGGAAGGGGAGAACAAGGGGGCTCGCCAGAGCCAGGTCGTGGTCGTGCGCATCAACCAGCGCGCCACTGCCCGCTTCAATGCGGTCGGCACCGTCTTGGAAGTCCTGGGTGAGAACATGGCGCCCGGCATGGAGATCGAGATCGCCCTGCGTACCCACGGCATTCCGCACACCTGGCCGGAAGAGGTGACCAAGGAGGTCGCCGGTCTCGGCGAGCAGGTGCCTGAGAAGGCCAAAGAGGGTCGCATCGATCTGCGCGCCCTGCCGCTGGTGACCATCGACGGGGAAGACGCCCGCGACTTTGATGACGCCGTCTTCTGTGAAGCCAAGCGCGGTGGTGGCTGGCGCCTGTGGGTCGCCATCGCGGACGTTTCGGCTTATGTGAAACCGGGCACGGCCCTCGATACCGAAGCCTATCAGCGCGGCAACTCGGTCTACTTCCCCGAGTTCGTGGTGCCCATGCTGCCGGAGGTGCTCTCCAATGGTCTGTGTTCCCTAAACCCGCAGGTCGACCGGCTCTGCATGGTGTGCGAGATGACCATCTCCGCCGCCGGCCGCATGTCCGGCTACAAGTTCTACGAAGCGGTAATGAACTCCCACGCTCGCCTGACCTACACCAAGGTAGCGGCGATCCTGGACGGGGATCCCAAGCTGCGTCAGCAGTATGATCCGCTGGTGGGCCACATCGAGGAGCTGAGCAACCTCTACAAGGCGCTCAAGCATGCTCGCCATCAACGCGGTGCGGTGGAGTTCGAGAGCGAGGAGACCCGCTTTATCTTCAACGCCCAGCGCAAGATCGACCGTATCGTACCGCTGGTGCGCAATGACGCCCACAAGATCATCGAAGAGTGCATGATCCAGGCGAACGTGGCGGCCGCCCGCTACATCGAGAAGAACGAGGCCGCCGCCCTGTTCCGGGTGCACGACCGCCCGGGCGAGGAGCGCCTCACCGGCTTCCGCGACTTCCTGGCCGAACTGGGTCTGGAGCTCAAGGGGGGCCTGGAGCCCGAGCCGAAGGACTTTGCCGACCTGGCCGCCAAATTCGAAGGGCGCCCGGATGCGGAATTGCTCTCCACCATGCTGCTGCGCTCCATGCGTCAGGCCATCTATCAGGCCGACAACATCGGTCACTTCGGCTTGGCCCTGAAGTCCTACGCTCACTTCACCTCGCCAATCCGTCGCTACCCGGATCTCATCCTGCACCGGGCGATCAAGTATCAGACCGCCAAGGAGCAGCAGGGCAACCTGCGCCACAAGTGGACCCCGAGCGGTGGCTACCACTACCAGCTGGAAGAAGTGGACCCCATGGGCGAGCACTGCTCCATGACGGAGCGCCGTGCCGATGATGCCACCCGCGACGTGGCAGACTGGCTCAAGTGCGAGTACATGCTGGATCACGTGGGTGACGAGTTTGACGGCGTCATCGCCAGCGTCACCGGTTTTGGCTTCTTCGTGCGTCTGGCGGAGATCCACATCGACGGTCTGGTGCACGTCAGCACCCTCACCAACGACTACTACCAGTTCGACCCGCTGCACCAGCAGCTGATCGGCGAGAACTTCCGCCGTCGCTATCGTCTGGGTGACAAGGTGCGGGTCAAGGTGATGGGCGTGAACCTGGACGATCGCAAGATCGACTTCGTGATGGTGGAAGAGCCCCTCAAGGCCACCGGCAAGAACGCCAAGGAGATGGCGCGCAAGCAGGCCGAGATCAAGAAAGAGAAGGCTAAGAGCGCCCAGCGCCACGAGAAACGCAAAGAGGGCAAGGAGAGCGGTAAATCCGACAAGGGTGGCCGTGCCAAGCCCAGCAACAGACGACCGAGCAAAAAGGCTCGCGACAAGGCCAAGAGCACTAAATGAGTACTGAACTGATCTACGGCATTCACGCCGTCTCCGCGCTGCTGGAGCGCACCCCCGAGCGCTTCATCGAGGTGTGGGCTCTCAAGGGCCGCGATGACGAGCGGCTGCATCCCCTGCTGGCCGAGCTGGAGTCCCTCGGCATCAGGGTGCAGAGCGTGAACCGCAAGACGCTGGATGACAAGGCGGAAGGCAACAATCACCAGGGCATCATGGCCAAGGTGATTGAAGCGCCCAAGCTGGCCGAGCACGACCTGGCCAGCCTGCTGGACGGTCTGGCGGCGCAAGAGACAGCGCCCTTCCTGCTGGTACTGGACGGGGTGACCGATCCGCACAATCTCGGCGCCTGTCTGCGCAGTGCCGATGCGGCCGGGGTGCATGCGGTGATCGTGCCGCGGGACAAGGCCACAGGCCTCACGTCCGTGGTGCGCAAGGTCGCCTGTGGCGCTGCCGAAGTGGTGCCGCTCATCCAGGTCACCAACCTGGCCCGCAGCCTGCGCGAGTTGCAGGAGCGCGGCGTCTGGATCGTGGGTACCGCCGGCGAGGCGGATCACGATCTTTATCAGGCCAAACTCACCGGTCCCATGGCGCTGGTGATGGGGGCCGAAGGCAAGGGGATGCGCCGCCTGACCCGCGAACATTGCGACGAGCTGGTGAGCATCCCCATGGCGGGGGCGGTATCCAGCCTCAACGTCTCGGTGGCGAGCGGTGTCTGCCTGTTCGAAGCCGTGCGCCAGCGCCGCGTCTGACAAGACGATGACCGACAGACCCCCCTTTGTCTGGGAACGGGTTGCAGATGAGCAGGAGGCCGAGCGCCTCCTCTCTTTTGTCCGCTCCCTGACCTTGCCCCCTCGCACCAGCCTCTGGCATGCCGGTGACAGTCCGGCGCTGCTGGTCAGGGTGGAGGAGGGGTTGTTGCGGGCCAAGGTAGTGCTGGCGGATGGCCGCGAGTACATCAAGGAGTTCTATTGGGAGGGGGACGAGTTTATCGACTTCCACCACCTGCTCAGTGGTGAGCCCGCCCGCTACAGTGTGGAGGCGCTGGAGCCTTGCCGATTGCAGCTTCTTCCGCTGGCGGATCTGCGCCGACTCCCTTGCTGGCCCGCCTGGTATCACCATCTCCTTGAAGTGCAACTGCGCATCAAGGAGGAGAAAGAGCTGTTGCTGCTGACCGGGGGCCCAGAGGCGCGCTATCAGCATTTTCTGCGAAGCTTCCCCGCGCTGGATGCCAGGGTTCCGGATCACCAGATTGCCGCCTATCTGGGGATCACCCCCATCAGCCTGAGCCGCATCCGCAGGCGGCTGAAAACGCGCGATCAGGGTTGAGCCAGAAGGGATTGCCGATGAACCTGGGCAGAGATCGGCTCTTTGCCGGCCATGTCCGCATTGGATGAGAAGGGGGGCAACTTAACCAAGGTTAATGCCCCTCGTCGGGAGCAAGATTATGCTGTCAGACCCCATTAAACAGGAGTCATTCATGAACTGGAGTATGAAATCCTGGTCCGAGCTGACCACGGATGAATTGTATGAGCTGCTTGCCCTGCGCGCCGAGGTGTTCGTGGTGGAGCAGACCTGTCCCTTCCAGGATCTGGACGGGCTGGATCGCCGTGACGGCGTGCTGCATCTGCTCGGTCGTGAGGGGGATCACCTGGCGGCCTATGCCCGCATCATGGCACCCGGCATTGGTGATGACAGCGGCGCCGCCATCGGCCGCGTGGTCACCTCTCCCACGTCGCGGGGGGGCGGACTGGGTCACCGCCTGCTGGCGCAAGCGGTCAGAGAGTGCGAGGCACGCTGGCCTGCACACAGCATCTGGCTCGGTGCACAGGCCCACCTGCAAGGTTTTTACGGCCAGCATGGTTTCGTGGCCGAAGGGGAAGGGTATCTGGAAGATGACATCCCTCACATGGGGATGCGAAGGGAGCCTGCCTGACATCGTCAGGCGCCAGGAAAGGGGCAAGTGGCCCCTCACCCGTGGGGCATCGCATGGTTTTTTGCTACCCCGTGGCCATGGGGTCGTCAGACCGGGGTGAGATATCGCCGCACTGATCTGCCTGCGGTCTCTCTGTCGGGACACCGCCCCGGTCAGGGCGGTGCGGCATCAGGAGGGCTGGGGTGGTTCAGGGGGTGACCCGGGTGGTGAGGGTTAATCCCTCTTCACTGGAGGCCAGCGTTACCTGAACCTGGCCCAACTCGGTCAGACTGCCCACATGGGTGCCGCCACAGGGAATGGTGATCTCCCGACCCTCCAGCATGCCATGCCAGTAGCGGGAATCGATGATGGCCTCACCGGCCCGGCTGCGGCGGATCTCGCCTCCCTCTTTGAGCCAGCGCATCAGCTGCTCGTTGACCTGGAGCGCTATCCTGTCGAGGTCGGCCAGCAGTGCCTCGCTGTTAATTCCCTTTTTTCGAAGGCTCTTGCCGATCCGGTACTGCTCCTTTGATCCTCTGGGCTCGACCCGGGAGTGCTGGATGGCGAGGCGGTCGAAATCCGGCTGCCCGAGAGCGTCCAGCTCGCTTGTCTCCTTTCGCCAATAGGGCGTGAGCGCCCGATTGAGGGCCAGTGCCACCAGGTGGCAGGCGCTGTGGCCCAGGCTCAGGGCATGGCGAGCCTCGGCATCCACTGTCAGTTCCACAGGCGAGCCAATGGCAAGGTGATGGGAACCGGCGAGGGGATGCACCACCACGAAAGCCCACCCATCCGCCCCCCGCTTGACCGGAATCTCCGTATCCACGAACAGCTCGCCCTCGGGACTGATGGCGCCCATGCGGCAGGGGCCCACGGCCGCTTCCCCCCCTTCCCAGCGCACTGTGCCCACGTCACCGGGTTGATCGGGCCAGAGGTGGCTCTGGGGATGAAAGGGGGTGAGGTCGGTGACCAGCAGGGTCGGATCCCCCTGTTTGCAACAGACGACGCTGGCCTGTTCCTGATGGTGGCCCAGTACGAAGCTGGCTCGGGTATGTTCCATGGCGGGCTCCCGCAACGAGATGATGAGAAGGGAAAGGGGCAGCATACGCGAAAGTGCGAAAAGGCTCATCAACCCGGGTCAATGAGCCTCAAGATGGCGTTAGAGGGTGGTGACCAGCAGATAGGCATTGAGGCCGATCACCAGGGCGACGATGAGACGCCCCACGGCCTGGGTGACGGGGTGATTGCGATGTGCCCCCATCAGGGCGCGATCACCGGTCAGGATCAGCAGCGGAATAAGGGCGAGGGCGATGCCGAAGCTCAGCACTACCTGGCTCAGCACCAGAATTTCCGTGGTGTTGAGACCCATGGCGATCACCACGAAGGCGGGAGCCATGGTGATGGCTCGGCGCAGCCAGAGCGGAATGGTGAAGCGCACGAAGCCCTGCATCACCACTTGCCCCGCCAGCGTTCCCACCACGGTGGAGGAGATGCCGGAGGCGACCAGGGAGAGGCCGAACAGGGTGGCGGCTGCCGGGCCCAGCAGGGGCGTGAGGGTCTGGTAGGCCGATTCCAGCTCGGCCACCTGCTGGTTGCCGGAACTGTGGAAGGCGGCCGCCGCCATGGCCATCATGGCCAGGTTGACGAAGCCGGCGATGGTCATGGCGATGGCCACGTCGACCCGGGTGCTGTGCAGTCGCTGGGTCACCGTGCCCTGCTCCTGGGTGTGCTGGGTCAGGGCCGAGTGGAGGTAGATGACATGGGGCATCACGGTGGCACCGAGCACGCCGGCGGCAAGATAGACAGCATCACCATTGGGGAGGCCGGGGAAGAGTGCCCCTTCCAGCAGGCTCGGCAGATGGGGGCGCGAGAAGATCAGCTCGACGATGTAGGCGGCGGCCACGAACAGCAGCAGGCCGCCCACCACGAACTCCAGCGGCTTCTGGCCGCGGGATTGAAGCATCAGGATCCCCCAGGTGACCACGGCGGTGATGCAGGCCCCTTCCAGCAGGGTGATGCCGAGCAGCAGCTTGAAGCCGACCGCAGCGCCGATGAACTCGGCGAGATCGGTGGCCATGGCGATGATCTCGGCCTGCACCCAATAGGCCCAGACTGCGGGCCTGGGCAGACGATCACGAATGTGTTCCGCCAGGTTCTTGCCAGTGACGATACCGAGCTTGGCCGAGAGGGTCTGCACCAGCATGGCCATCAGATTGGCCCACACCACTACCCACAGCAGTTGATAGCCGAAGGTGGAGCCGGCCTGGATGTTGGTCGCAAAATTGCCCGGGTCGATATAACCGATGGCGGCGATGAAGGCGGGGCCGAGCAGGGTCAGCTTGAATTTGCGGGCCGGGATGGCCCTGGTGAGCGCAGGTTGCATACTGTCATCCTCCGTGGGGATATGAGGAGAGTATGGATCTAAATGATAATTGTTATCAATTGACGTTTTGTATCGGGCTCATCGAGAAAAACATCTTGCTTCGCCAGTTGCAGTGGGAGAGGTGATTTCGTACAATACGCCGCCCTAGAAAGCAGCGTCTAAACATCACAATGTTCCTTGCCTCCGAGGTCTGGCTGCACCTGGGCGGAGGCTGAATTAATCCGTAAGGAGCTAAAATGCGTCATTACGAAATCGTCTTCATGGTTCATCCGGACCAGAGCGAGCAAGTACCTGGCATGATCGAGCGTTACACCGGCGCTATCACCACCGCTGGTGGTACCATTCATCGCCTGGAAGATTGGGGCCGTCGTCAACTGGCTTACCCGATCGACAAGCTGCACAAGGCTCACTACGTTCTGATGAACGTAGAAGCTGAACAGGCCGTTATCGATGAGCTGGAAACCAACTTCCGCTTCAACGATGCCGTTATCCGCAACATGATCATGCGCACCAAGCACGCCGTGACTGAAGTTTCTCCGATGGCCAAGGCCAAGGAAGAGCGCTTCACCCGTCGTGACGACGAGCGTCGCGAAGATGCTGTTGAAGCGTCTTCCGAAGAGTAATTCTTAGATCACCGCATTAGAGGATAAAGGCCATGGCACGTTATTTCCGTCGTCGTAAGTTCTGCCGCTTCACCGCCGAGAACGTTACCGAGATCGACTACAAAGATATCGTTACTCTGAAAAACTACGTCACTGAATCTGGCAAGATCGTACCGAGCCGTATCACCGGTACCCGCGCCAAGTATCAGCGTCAGCTGGCACGCGCCATCAAGCGTGCTCGTTACCTGGCTCTGCTGCCGTACACCGATCTGCACAACAAGTAAAAATCGGCCCGGCGCTTACGCCTAACTCAACGAAATTTATAGAGGAAAGGTAATGCAAGTTATCCTGCTCGATAAGATCGCCAAACTGGGCGGTCTGGGTGACCAAGTTTCCGTAAAAGCTGGTTATGCCCGTAACTACCTGATCCCGCAAGGCAAAGCTGTTATGGCCACCAAGGCCAACATCGAAGCCTTCGGTGCTCGTCGCGCTGAGCTGGAAGCCAAACTGGCTGCCAACAAGGCTGCTGCCGAAGAGCGCGCTGCCAAGCTGGGTGAGCTGGCTGCCGTTGTCATCGCCTCCAAGTCTGGCGACGAAGGCAAGCTGTTCGGTTCCATCGGTACCCGTGACGTGGCTGAAGCCATCACTGCTGCCGGCGTAGCCGTTGCCAAGAGCGAAGTCCGCATGGGCAACGTTCTGCGTAACACCGGTGAGTACGAAGTTGTTGTTCAGCTGCACGCTGACGTCAAAGCAACCGTACAAATCCAGGTTGTTGCTCTGTAATAGCGTTCCGCTCTTGCAGAAAAACCCGCGCACATGCGCGGGTTTTTTATTTTCAGATCAAGGGGTAAAGTGAAGGTCTGTTCCTCTGGAGGAGAACCTTTATGGCTGCCTGGGTCGAAGGTCGGGTCATCGAGCGCATCGAGTGGACACCCACCCTGCTCTCCCTGCGTGTGGAGGCGGAACTTGCCCCCTACAAGGCGGGTCAATTCACCAAGCTGGCCCTGGAGCAGGGCGAGCGTCGAGTCCAGCGTGCCTACTCCTTCGTCAATCCTCCCGGCACGCCCTATCACGAATTCTATCTGGTGGAGATCCCCGGCGGTGAACTGAGCCCCTCTCTCGGTTCCCTGCAGGTGGGCGACGGCCTGCTGGTGCAGTCCCAGGCCACCGGTTTCCTGACCCTGGATGAGATTCCCCCGGGACGGGATCTCTGGCTGCTCTCAACCGGCACCGCCATCGGCCCCTTCCTCGCCATGCTGGCAGAAGGACAGGTCTTCGACCGCTTCGAGCATCTGGTGCTGGTACATGGGGTGAGAAAAGGGGAAGAGCTCAGCTATCAGCCGCTTATCGCCAGTTTTGCCGAGCAGCATGGCGAGCGTTTTCGCTATGTTCCCTTCGTCAGTCGTGAGACCTGGCCGGGGACGATGGCAGGGCGTATCCCGGCAGCCATCGTCGATGGCAGCTTGCAGGCGAGGGTGGGGCTGAACTTCTCCCCCGAGTTGAGCCAGGTGATGATCTGCGGCAACCCCGCCATGGTGAAAGAGACTCAGCAGACCCTGCTCGGGCTGGGGCTTGCCAAGAACCTGCGTCGCGCCCCCGGCAATATCAGCATGGAAAACTACTGGTAGGGGACATGACTCCAGGGGCCGCAGGCCCCTCAACCATGTCCATGGGCATGCTGGTCAGTGTTTTTGGTGGCCGTTGCCGCCGTGCTTGTTCCTGGGCTTGTCATGGCCCTGACCCGGGTTGTTGCCACTGTGAATGCTGCGGTTGTAATGGTCGCGGTATTTTCCATCCATGTTGTCGCAGTTGAGCTGGATGCGGCTGGTCCGGGTGCTGACATCCAGGCAGTTGTGCTGCCACCACTCGTACTCCTTGTCGTCCCAATCCAGGCTTACCCGGCCCTGGTCGGTGGAGATCCGGATGTCGTCATCGTGTTTGGAAGGGGGGGCAGCAAAGGCCATTCCCTGAACCAGAAGCAGGGAGAGCAGCAGTGCGCCGCGGGAAGTCATGGTCATGTGGGTCATCGCATCAAGGCTCCTGTCAGGGGGATCATTGATCCAGTTGCGTGCTGATCTGGTTGGTGCTGGGGGGCTGGTTGCGCTGCGTCTCGTCCTCCAGACTGAGGTTGATCCTCTTGCAGTCGGCGGCGGCCGTGTCGCCGCTCCCGAGATCGAAGCAGTTGCTCTGGGACCAGTCAAACTGCGTGTCATTCCAGTCCAGATTGAAGGTCAGCGCATCCACGGAGAAGGTCTGGCTCCCTTCGTCCTGTGCCAGGGCGCTACCAGTGCTCAGAAAAAGAGAGAGCAACAAAGCCGTCGTTCTGTTCATGATGTCCTCGAGTCGTGTTCGGTGGAAATGAGTGTAATGCGGCGGGCTTAACCCGAGCATAACCGCAGATGTCCTTCAGGTACGGGGTCGATTGTAGTGTTTTTCTGCTGCCGATTTGCACGTTTTGGTCGCACTCTGGGCAGCTGATCGTCCATCGGCGGGAATTCGGGGATTTGCCCTTCTCTCCGGGGGAGTGGTGACTATAATCGGCAGCCAACTTTTCCTGCAGATGTTTCCCGTTTCATCATGACTACTCAGGCTTGCGCCGCATTGCGTTACCCCAAGGGATGGTTCGCCCTCACGACTGTCTACAGTTTTACCGGGCTGGCCATTCTGGCCTCCATCGTCTTCTCCCTGCTGCTGTTTCTCTCCATCGACGAAAACCCCCTGATGAAGTGGCTGTTCGGCGGGCTGGCCATCATCTTTGAGCTGGGCAAGTTCTACGTCTGGTACGAGTACGGCGAGTGCAAGGCGAGGCGGGATCTGGGCGGCGCCTTCTGGTCGCTGCTGTTCTACAGCGTGCTGGCCGCCATCTCCATCGGGGGCAGTATCGGCGGCATCAACAGCGCCACCAACACCATCCTGAGCCAGCAGGCGCGTCACGAGCGGGAGATAGCCCGTTTCGACGAGCAGATAGCCAGCATAGAGCGGCAGATCCAGCTCAACGAAGAGGCGGCCCGCAAATACATCGAGATGGCGCGTATCTCGAGCGGCGTCAGCGGTCTGCAGCAGGCCAACACCAAGCTCAGGCTGCGTCAGGACGAGCTGCGCCAGGAGCGGGACGCCAAGCCGCTGGGGGAGCAGTCCTCCATGCTGGGGCTGATGAGCAGTCTGGCGGACGGGGTGGGCATGAGCATCGGCCAGGTGCAGTTCCTGCTGGTCTGCTTCCTGTCTATCCTGCTCGATGCGTTTGGTGCCTTTTTCGTCAGCCTGATCGGTGAGGAGAACCGCTTCCGCCGTCAATGGATGTGGCAACGAGAGAAAGCGCAAGCCGAGGCCAGGGTCGCAGCGCCGACCCCGGAGCCGTCAGCGTTCAGCAGACCCGTGCCCGAGCCAGCCGTGGTCGCCCAGGTGCGCGGCGCGCTGGAGAGCGGCGAGCTCAAATGCAGCAAACGCAAGGTGGCAGAGGCATTGTCACTGTCTCTGGAGGAGGTGGACCGGGTGTTCCAGCATCTGCTGGCGCAGGGCGTGCTGGGGCAGGGCAGCAATCGTCACTACCATCTTCGTGCCGAGCAGGGGTGAATCCGGCTCAGTCGAACCAGATAAGACCCTCATAGGGTTGCTGTCTGAGGGAGGCGAGCCGGCTATCCAGGTTGCCTGCATGGATTTCCAGCCGGTGCCCGTCGGGATCCAGCAGATAGAGTGAATCCCCTTCGCTGCTGTTCTTCTTCCACTCCACGACGCCCGCCGCGCGCAGACGGGCGCAGAAGGCTGGAAACTGTTCAGGCGAGATGCCAAACGCGACATGGCTGTAATCTCTGGCCGGTTGGGGAGGATCGCAGGAGAGACAGAGCCAGAGATCGCCGAGGGTGAGATAGGCTCCCCGTGCCCATCTCACCCTGGGGCGACATCCCAGCAAGTCGACATAAAAGGCAACGCTGCTGTCGAGATCGCCGGTTGCCAGCGTGAGATGGTTCAGTCCATGCAGCATCTTCTCTTGTTCCCCCTTGTCCCCGAACCCTAGTGAGTGAGCACCATCATCAGGCTGAGGAAGGCGGCAAGCCCGCCGCCGATGCCGATGATCCAGTAAAAGCCCTTGGCCCCCTGTTTGAGCGGGATGCGGAAGTAGAGCAGAAACGCCCACCACACCAGGGCCAGCAACAGAGGAATAAGAAACATTCGAGCCATGGTGTCCTCGCTGTTATTCTGTTGACCCTTGATCAATCAACAGGATGGATTGTGCAATGACGCAGCTACAGATTACCGCATTCGGCGACCCCTCGGTACTCAGGCTCAACCCTTCCCTGGACAAGGTGCCCGCGGAGGGAGAGGTCCGGGTGCGCATCTGCTTTGCGGGGGTCAACCCCATCGATGCCAAGACCCGGGCCGGTCTCGGCTGGGCGGCCGCCCAGAACAAGGACAACCTGCCCTGGACGCCGGGCTATGACGTCTCCGGTGTGGTGGAAAAGGTGGGGCCCGGCGTGGCCTCCCTGGCCGAGGGGGATCAGGTGTGCGGCATGGTGGGTTTCCCCCTCGCCGCCGGTGCATATGCCGAATCCGTGGTGGCCCGCGAGGAGGAGCTGGTCAAGCTCGATGGGGTGAGCCTCAGGCAGGGAGCGGCCCTGCCGCTGGCGGGACTCACCGCCTGGCAGGGGCTGCTGGAGCACGGTGGCTTGCAGTCGGGGCAACGGGTACTGATCCTGGCCGGTGCCGGTGGCGTCGGCCATCTGGCGGTGCAGTTTGCCGCCGCCTATGGTGCCCACGTGGTTGCCACGGCAAGCGGCGACAATCACAGCTTCCTTCATAGTCTCGGGGCGAGCCGGATGGTGGATTACCACCAGGCCGGGTGGTGCACCGAGGCGATCACCGATGGTCCGTTCGATCTGGTGCTGGATCTGGTGGGGGGCGAGAGCGGCAAGGCGGCGCTGGCCTGCGTCAAGCCGGGCGGCCGTCTGGTGACGGTACCCACCATCACGGCCCAGCAGATCAAGGACGCGGGGGCCGAGCTCGGTGTCGAAGTTGTCGGCATGCTGGTCCATCCCGATCGAACGCAGCTGACCCAGATGCTGACGCTGCTTCGCCAGGGGGAAGTGAAGATCACCGTCTCTGGTGAATACACGCTGGCAGAAGGGGCGCTGGCCCATCAGGCCATCGAGCAGGGCCATGTGCGCGGCAAGCTGTTGCTGCGCATGTCCGCCGCAGACGGCCAGCCCGGATGATAGACTTCACCGGGATGGGGCTGGGAGGGTTGTTTCTGAGCGCCTTCACCTCCGCCACCCTGTTGCCCGGCAGCTCGGAAGTGCTGCTGGGCGCCATGGCGGTCAAGGGGGAGTGGAGCATGACCAGCCTGCTTTTCTGGGCGACGCTGGGCAATACCCTGGGTTCCATGACCACCTGGTGGCTCGGCTGGCTCGCCACCCACAAGAAAAAACCGGAAGATTTTCAAGGCCGTGGGGAACAAAAAGCCCTTGGTTGGCTCAAACGTCATGGCCACTGGTGTCTACTGCTTGCCTGGACGCCTGTGGTCGGCGATGGTCTCTGTCTGCTGGCTGGTTGGCTGCGCCTCTCCTTCTGGCGCTCCCTCATCTTGATCGGGCTCGGCAAATTGCTTCGTTATGCCCTGGTGTTTCTGCTGGCCAGTCAGATCTTCTAGCCCTTTTGTCACTCACGAGGTACCCGTGAACAAACTCATTCCATTAAGCATGCTGCTGGGCTTCTCCCTTCCCGTGCTGGCGGCCCCGACCCTGGTGTCCGAGCAGGTCAAGCAGGAGGGCAAGCTCGGCATTCCCTATCAGATGTACAAGCTGGACAACGGTTTGACCGTGATCCTGGCCCCCGACCACTCCGATCCCCTGGTGCATCTGGACGTCACCTATCACGTCGGCTCCTCCCGGGAAACCGTGGGCAAGTCGGGCTTTGCCCACTTCTTCGAGCACATGATGTTCCAGGGCTCCAAGCACGTTGGTGATCAGGAACACATGCGGATCATCAACGAGGCGGGCGGTGACATGAACGGCACCACCAACAAGGACCGCACCAACTACTACGAAACCGTGCCGGCCAACCAGCTGGAGAAGGTGCTCTGGCTGGAGGCGGATCGCATGGGCTTCCTGCTCGATGCGGTGAGCCAGAAGAAGTTCGAGATCCAGCGCGCCACCGTCAAGAACGAACGGGCTCAGCGCATCGACAACCAGCCTTATGGCCTGGTGGGCGAGCGGGTGGGGGAGGCACTCTATCCGCGCACCCACCCCTACTCCTGGCAACCCATCGGTTATGTGGAGGATCTCGACCGGGTCGACGTCAACGACCTCAAGCAGTTCTTCCTGCGCTGGTACGGCCCCAACAATGCGACCCTGACCCTGGGCGGCGACTTTGATACCAAGCAGGCGCTGGCCTGGATTGAGCAGTACTTCGGTTCCATCCCGCGCGGTCCGGACGTGGCCGAACCGACGCCTCAGCCTGCCACCCTGCCGGCAACCCGCTACGTGACGCTGGAAGACAAGGTGCATCTACCGCTCCTGTATATCAGCTACCCGACCGTCTCCCTGGGTGACCCGCAGGAGCCGGCGCTGGACATCTTTGCCGATGTGCTGGGGGGCTCTGCCAGCTCCATGCTCTACCAGTCCCTGGTGAAAACCGGCAAGGCCATCGAGGCGGGTGCCTCCCACTCCTGCGAAGAGCTGGCCTGTACCCTGACGGTCTATGCCTACCCCAATCCGGCGGCGGATGGCAGCCTCAAGACCCTCAAGGGCGAGGTGGACAAGGTGATCGGCGAGTTCGCCCAGCGCGGCATCAAGCCCGCGGATCTGGAGAAGGCCATCAGCAGCTATCGCGCGTCCGCCATCTGGGGACTCGACAGTATCGAGGGCAAGGTAAGCCAGCTTGCCATGGGGCAGGTGCTGGCCCGGGATCCCGACTATGTGTTCAAGAATCTGGATGCCATCGCCCGGGTCAAGGGGTCTGACGTCAAGGCTGCCTACGACAAGTTCATCCAGAACAAGCCTGCCGTGGTGCTGAGCGTGGTGCCCAAGGGCAAGAGCGACTGGCAGGCCGCCAAGCCCAATTTCACTCCCGCCAAGCGGGAGCTGCCGGATTACAGCAAGCATGACAAGGTGCTGGCCGAGCGGCCGGTGAAAGATGACTTCGATCGCAGCGTGCAGCCCAAGGCGGCCGATGCGGTGAGCGTCAAGGTGCCCGCCATCTGGCGTGGCAAGCTCGACAAGGGGATCGAGATCATCGGCACCCACAGCGACGAGATCCCGGCCGTCTCCATCATGATCGCCCTGCCGGGTGGCATCCGGGCCGAAGGCAAGGGAGAGCTGGGGCTGGCCAGCCTCACCGCCGCCATGCTGGAGCAGGGGACGACGCGCCTCTCCGAGGCCGAGCTGAGCGACGAGCTGCAAAAACTCGGCGCCAGCATCAGCGTCTCCAGCGCCCAGTACAACAACCTCATCACCATCAGCAGTCTGGCGGACAAGCTGCCTGAAACCCTGGCGCTGGTGCGGGAAGTGCTGCTGCAACCCGGCCTGCGGGAAGCGGACTTCGAGCGGCTCAAGACCCAGATGCTGCAAGGCATGAAACAGAGCGAGCAGCAACCCGAGTGGCTGGCGGGTCAGGCGTTCCGCGAACTGGTCTATGGCAAGCAGAACCGCCTCGGCCAACCCTCTGACGGGGTGCTGGCGGACGTGGAGAAGCTGACACTGGCGGATGTGAAGCGCTTCTATGAGGCCTATTACAATCCGACCAATGCCAAGGTGGTGGTGACAGGTGATGTGACTGCCCAGCAGGTGGAATCCGGTCTCGCCTTCCTGACCCAGTGGCAGGGGGCCGCCCCGACCCTGGGGGATCTCAAGCCCAGGGGAGAGCAGGCCAAGCCAGGCATCTATCTGGTGGACAAGCCGGGAGCCCCCCAGTCGGTGATCCGCATCGGCCGCCGCGCCATGCCGTTTGACACCACGGGAGACTATTTCATCGCCAACCTGATGAACTTCAACCTGGGTGGCAACTTCAACAGCCGCATCAACCTCAACCTGCGGGAAGACAAGGGCTACACCTATGGTGCCAGCTCGGGCTTCCAGGCCAACCGCGAGGCGGGTATCTTCGCGACCGGCGCCAACGTGCGCACCGATGCGACCGTGGATGCCATCCGCCAGTTCCTCAAGGAGATGGACGGCTACCGCAAGAGCGGGCCGACTCCGGTGGAGCTGGCCTACATGCGCAGCGCCGTCTCCCAGCAGGATGCGCTCTCCTACGAGACCCTGGGGCAGAAGGCTGGCTTCCTGCTGCAGATGATCATGTACGACCTGAAGCCGGACTATGTGCAGGCCCAGAACAACCTGATCAAAACGGTGTCACCCGAGACGCTGAAGGCCAGTGCAGCCCGCTGGCTGGATCCGGCCGAGATGGTGATTGTGGTGGTGGGAGACAAGCAAAAGCTTGAAAAACCCCTGAGCGAGCTTCATCTTCCCATCTATCCACTGCAACTGCCCTGAGGGGCGTCGCAACAATAAGTGCCGCCCCGGGTGGGGCGGCCACACATGAGCCGTGAATATGACTACTACTAGCTTGTCGCTCACCGAGTTGCTGGCTGCGCTGGGCACCCCGGAACGGGTGACCGCCCTCAAGGGGATCCGGCGCGGGATCGAGCGCGAATGTCTGCGCATCACCCCCGAAGGGACCCTGGCCCAGACCGATCACCCCAGAAGCCTGGGGTCGGCCCTGACCCATGCCAACATCACCACCGACTACTCCGAGAGCCTGCTGGAGTTCATCACGCCGGCCACCGACTCCATCGAGAGCCTGATCGAGCAGCTCGGCGACATTCACCGCCACACCATTCATCATCTGGGAGAGGAGCGGATCTGGCCCCTCTCCATGCCCTGCTTCGTCGGTGACGAGGAGAGCATCCGCCTGGCCCAGTACGGCAGCTCCAACATCGGGCGGATGAAGACCCTCTATCGCCAGGGGCTGAAGAACCGCTACGGCAGCCTGATGCAGGTGATCGCCGGGGTGCACTTCAACTTCTCCATGCCGGACAGCTTCTGGTGCGAGTGGCAGGATCTGGTGGGAGAGGGCTGCTGCAGCCAGCGCTTCATCTCCGACAAGTACATGGGGCTTATTCGCAACGTCTACCGCTTCGGCTGGCTGGTGCCCTATCTGTTCGGCGCGTCTCCTGCCATCTGCGACTCCTTCCTCAAGGGGCGCAAGAGCAGCCTGCCGTTCCAGAAGACCGGCAAGGGCACTCTTTACCTGCCCTATGCCACGGCTCTGCGCCTGTCCGATCTCGGTTACACCAACAGCGCCCAGGCGGGGCTCAAGATCAGTCATGACAGCCTGCCCGCCTATGTGAGCAGCCTGCGCCGGGCCATCAATACCCATGATCCCGACTTCGCCAGGATAGGGGTCAAGGTGAACGGCGAGTACCGCCAGCTCAACGACAACGTGCTGCAGCTGGAGAACGAGCTCTACGCGCCGATCCGCCCCAAGCGTACCCCCCGCAGCGGCGAGAAGCCCTCGGATGCGCTGGAGCAGCGCGGCATCGAATACATCGAGCTGCGCACGGTGGACGTCAATCCTTTCACCCCGTTCGGTATCGAGGTGGATCAGATCCGCTTCTTCGATCTCTTCCTGGTCTGGTGCCTGTTGCGCCCGTCCCCCGTGCTCTCGGATGACGAGGTTGCCCGCAACCGCCGCAACCAGAACAAGGTGGTGCTGGAGGGGCGTCGCCCCGGCCTGACGCTTGAAGATGAGCAGGGCAATGCCATCGGCCTCAAGGAGTACGGCCTCAAGCTGTTCGACGAGCTGGCCGAGGTCGCAGCGCTGCTGGATCGCTGCTGCGGTCGCAACCGCTATCGCGAGACGCTGGCGATGCACAGTGAGAAGTTGCTCGACCCCGAGCAGACCTACTCCGCCCGCCTGCTCAAGCAGTTGCTTTCAAGCGGCCAGGACAACGGCTGCTTCGGCGATGCGCTGGCGAGCCGCTACCGGGAAGAGATGCTGGCCGGCGAGCTGCAATACTGGGACGAGGCCTACTTTGCCGGCGAGGCGCGGGACTCCCTGGCCAAGCAGCGGGAGCGGGAACGCAGTGACAGTCTGTCGTTCGACGACTTCCTGGCTGACTATTTCGGTACCCGCCAGACCACGGTCTGAGGATGCCGCCAGGATGACGAAAGCCGCTCCTGGGAGCGGCTTTTTCATGGGAGCCCGGCGGTGGCCGGGCATAAAAAAACGGCCCGTTCGGGCCGTTTTGCATGGGGTGGTTCATCGGTCAGAGGATGAGACCACCGAAGAAGAAGCCGAGCGCCACAGCCATGGCGATGGTGGCCACACCCGGGATGAAGAAGGGGTGGTTGAACACGGCCTTGCCGATGCGGGTGGAGCCGGTGTCGTCCATCTCGACCGCGGCCAGCAGGGTCGGGTAGGTCGGCAGCACGAACAGGGCGCTCACGGCGGCGAAGGAGGCGATGGCCGCCAGCGGGCTGACACCCAGTGCCAGGGCGGCAGGCATCAGGGCCTTGGTGGTGGCACCTTGCGAGTAGAGCAGCATGGAGGAGAAGAACAGCACCACGGCCAGCAGCCAGCTGTATTGGCTCAGCAGATCGCCGGCGAACGCCTGGATCTCGACCATGTTGCCCTTCACGAAGACGTTGCCCAGCCAGGCCACGCCCAGCACGCAGATACAGGCGGACATACCGGACTTGAAGGTCGGCATGTTGGTGATCTGGGCCGCGTCCAGTTTGCAGAACAGTACCATCAGGGTGGCGGCGGAGAGCATGATGCCCATGATGGCGCCATCGCGGGGGATCGGCGGATTGCTGATGAGGCCGACATTGCCGGAGATGGCGGTGGCATAGGCCATCACGGCCACGATGGAGGCGACGAAGATGCCGACGGAGAGCTTGGCATAAGGCTTGATCTCAACCTGGCTGGTACCGCGCAGCTTGATGAGTCCCTTGGCTTTGCGCTCCAGATAGACTTCGTCCTGATCCAGCGGCTTGCCCAGCAGGTTGGCGATGAAGGCCCCCAGCAGACAGGCGATGAAGCTGGACGGGATGCAGATGGCCAGCAGGGTCAGGTAGTCGACGCCAAGCGGCTCCAGCATGCCGGAGAAGGCGACCACGGCCGCCGAGATGGGGGAGGCGGTGATGGCAATCTGGGAGGCAACGACCGCGATGGAGAGCGGACGGGACGGGCGAATGCCCTGCTCCTTGGCCACTTCGGCGATCACCGGCAGGGTGGAGAAGGCGGTGTGACCGGTACCGGCCAGCATGGTCATCAGGTAGGTGACGACCGGGGCGGCGAAGGTGATGTGCTTGGGATTCTTGCGCAGGGCTTTTTCGGCCAGGTGCACCAGATAATCCATCCCGCCGGCCAGCTGCATACAGGCGATGGCGCAGATGACGGACGCGATGATCATGATCACGTCCCACGGGAGATAGGTCACCAGCTGATCGCTCGGGATGGGCATGCCCAGCCCCCAGGTCAGTACCAGTACCCCAAGACCACCGGCAAAGCCGATACCTATGCTGCCTATCCGGGCCCCCAGATAGATAGCGGCGAGCACGACAAGTAACTCGATTCCAATCATAGCGAACACTCCATTTTCCAGTTTTTTTAGGTTTTATTAGGCTGAAAAGCCAATTCCCGATGGGGCTGTGGGGAGACCGCTCGGGAATTGACTTTAAATGGGCCGGGATAACCCCGGCCCATCTGCTCGCTTATACGGTGGCTTCGCGGGTGTAACGCTTGGCTTTGTATTGCGGGTTCATCAGGTTCTCGATGGAGAGGATCTCGTCCAGCTGTTCGGCGGTCAGCAGGCCGCGTTCCAGCACGACTTCGCGGACGTTCTTGCCGGTCTGGGCACAGATCTTGCCGACGATGTCGCCTTCATGGTGACCGATGAAGGGGTTCAGGTAGGTCACGATGCCGATGGAGTTCAGCACGTGGTTCATGCAGATGTCCGGGTTGGCGGTGATGCCTTCCACGCACTTCTCGCGCAGGGAGATGCAGGCTTTTTCCATCAGGCTCAGGGATTCGAACATGGCCTGACCGATCACCGGCTCCATGACGTTCAGCTGCAGCTGACCGGCCTCGGCGGCGAAGGTGATGGTGACGTCGTTGCCGAATACCTTGAAGCAGGACTGGTTGACCACTTCCGGAATGACCGGGTTGACCTTGGCCGGCATGATGGAGGAGCCAGCCTGCATTTCCGGCAAGTTGATCTCTTTGAGCGCAGTGCGCGGGCCGGAGGAGAGAAGACGCAGGTCATTACAGATCTTGGAGAGCTTCATGGCCAGGCGCTTGACCGCACCGTGCAGCATCACATAGGCGCCGCAGTCGGAGGTCGCTTCGATGAGGTCCTCTGCCGGCACGTAGGCACGACCGGTGATCTCGGCCAGACGCTTGATAGCAAGACCGGAGTACTCGGGCGGAGTGTTCAGACCGGTACCGATGGCGGTGGCGCCCAGGTTCACTTCCAGCAGCAGCTCCTGGCAACGCTTGATGGATTTGATCTCTTCACGCAGGGTGACGGCGAAGGCGTGGAACTCCTGACCCAGGGTCATGGGCACGGCGTCCTGCAACTGGGTACGGCCCATTTTCAGGATATGTTTGAATTCCTTGGCTTTGACATCGAAGGCGGCGATGAGGGCTTCCAGAGCGTGCAGGGTGGTGTCGGTGCTGTTGACCACGGCCACGCGGAAACCGGTGGGGTAGGCATCGTTGGTGGACTGGCACTTGTTGACGTGATCGTTGGGGTTGATGACGTCGTAGCGACCCTTTTCAAGTCCCATCAGCTCGAGGGCGATGTTGGCCAGCACTTCGTTGGTGTTCATGTTGACGGAGGTACCGGCGCCGCCCTGATAGACATCGACCGGGAACTGATCGAAGCACTTGCCGGTGTTCAGCATCAGGTCGCAGGCTTCGACAATCTTGTCTGCGATCTCGGGACGGATGGTGCCCAGCTCACCGTTGGCCAGTGCAGCCGCCTTCTTGGTCAGGACCATGCCACGAACAAACTCGGGAACGTCAGAAATCTTCTGAGTGCTGATCTTGAAGTTTTCAACAGCGCGCAGGGTGTGCACGCCGTAGTAGAGGTCGTTGGAAACTTCTTTGGTGCCCAGCAGGTCTTCTTCAATGCGGACGTTCTTGATGTCGCTCATTGTTATGCCTCAGAAATCAAATAAATGGAAACGATCCTCACCGAGTGGTCGCGATTTCCCTACGCACATTTCATCCTGAAGCACCACACATCGGGTGGGGCAGTTGGGAGCCAGTTGCTCCCTGTGCAATGACTGGTGTTGATGTTACCCCAATTGAGGTATCCGGTATTAGACCTGGATCACTAAATTTGAGGCAACCTCAAATTTCTTGTGGTCATTAAACAGATATTGCAATCGGGCGATTAACTTTGACAGAACAACCACCTCAATCCCAGTTGGGCGGACAAATATTTATCCGTATTCCGGGGCCTGCGGCAGGAGAGGCTTGAAAAATGATCAACCAGCCCCATGTTAATGTCAGAAGACCTGAACCCGGCGCGTCAGCATCAGCGATGTGCGGCTGCCGACCGGACACCCCGGGTCCATTCATTCATCGCTCCGAGGTTGCTATGGGCAAGTTGTTACTGTTGTTGGTCGGGCTAGTATTGCTGGAGTTCACCGTCATGATCAAGGTGGGCTCCGTGATCGGGGCCTTGCCGACCGTTGGCTTGTTGGTGCTGACCGCCGTGCTGGGATCGTCGCTGGTGCGCAGCGAGGGGATCAAGACCCTGCTCACTGCCCAGCAGAAGATGCAGCTGGGGGAGATGCTCGGCCGCGAGGTGATGGGTGGCATGATGCTGGCGTTGGCGGGCTTGCTGCTGATTATCCCGGGATTTGTGAGCGATATTGTCGGCATCCTGCTGCTGCAGCCCTGGCTGCGCAACATGCTGGCCGACAAGCTGATTGGCAGCAATCAGTTCAGGATGCAGATGGGGGGCTTCCAGGCTCGCCAGCAGCCGTTTGAACCGGGCCCCGGCGATGACAGGCCCGGACAATCCCCGCGAGGGGGTGGCAACACCATCGAAGGGGAGTTCGAACGCAAAGAGTAATCGCGAGCCTCGGGCTGTGCCGTCAGGATCTCCCCTGATGGCACAGCCGCTCGAATCTGTGGCAGGCATACCCCCATGCCAGCAATCCGGCGGCCAGGTTCGCCAGCAGCATCCCCAGATAGATCCCCTGTTCTCCCCCCAGTTTTGCCCCCAGCCAGGCCCCCGGCAGCAAGAAGACAAACAGTCTGATGCCGTTTATCAGCAGTGACACCGCCGATGCCCTGACGCCGTTGAGCGCCGATGCCAGCAGCATCACCATGCCCTGAAAGCCGTAGCCGATGGGGACCAGATGCAGATAGAGCACGATGAGTCGCACCACTTGCGGATGATCGCTGAACAGATCGGCGATGAAGGGGGCGAGAAGCCAGGTCAGCACGTAGACCCCAAGCTGGAATATCAGGGCAAAGCGCATGCAGAGCAGCAGGGCGGCCTTGGCTCGGGCCGGATTCCCGGCGCCGCAGTTCTGCGAGATGAAGGGGGCCAGCACGGAGGAGAGCGCCATCATCACGATGAGCAGCAAGGCCTCGACCCGGGATGCCGCGCCGTAGGCGGCGACCACCTCGGTTCCCAGCCCGGCGAAAATGATCATCAACACGGCGTTGGCCAGTGGGTTGAGCATGTTGGTAAACGATGCGGGCACCGCCACATGGAGCAGGGCGCGCCAGTGGGCCAGCAACTGCGGGCGCGGGGAGAGGCGCCAGTGCAGCAGGCCCTCGCGGTGGCGCAATATATAGAGGCTGACCAGCATGGCCATCAGCCAGGAGAGGGAAGTGGCGATGGCGGCTCCCCGAATGCCCCACTCGGGGAAGGGGCCCGGCCCGAAGATGAGCAGAGGATCCAGCACGCCGTTGACCAGACCGGCGACCCCCATCACCAGACTGGGGGTCTTGGTATCCCCCGTCGTCCGGATGGCCGCATTGCCGACCATGGGCACGACCAGCATGGGGACGGTCAGATACCAGATGAGCATGTAATCGTGGATGAGGGAGATGAGCTCGGGGCTGGCCCCCAGCAGGGTGAACAGAGGGGTAATGGTCATTGCCCCCAGTCCGGCAAGCAGACTCACCAGGATGACGGCGAGGAACAGGCAGTCTGTGGTGATGCGGGCAGCCTCGTCATGGCGACCCTGCCCCAGGGCATGACCGAGCAGGGCGCACAGGCCCGCTCCCAGCCCCATGGTCAGGGAGGTGACGACAAAGGTGACCGGGAAGGTGAAGCTGATGGCGGCCAGCGCCTGGGTACCCAGCATGCCGATGAAGAAGGTATCGACCAGGTTGAAGGCCAGGATGGCGATGATGCCCAGGATCATGGGGCCCGTCATGCGCAGCAGCATGGGCGTCATGGGGGCGGTCAGCATGGGGTTGGGTCGGCTCAAGGCAGAGTCTCTAGGTGCTTTGGGCCTGAATGCTGGCCGTCTCCATCCGCCTTCCTGATTGGGGATGGGTGATCCATCGAAGGTGTTCATAGTACGTGAAAATATTTTTTTTGTATTTGCCCTTGAAGGGCTAGCCCTGTTGCCCCAGATCAGGGGCATGACAAATTTGGCCGATTGCGGCCATTCCTCAAGCAACACAGAGACTCATTTTGGGAGAGTTATCGATGAAAATTCGTCCACTGCACGACCGCGTCATCATCAAGCGCATCGAAGCTGAAGCCAAATCCGCTGGCGGCATCGTCTTGACTGGCACTGCGGCCCAGAAGTCCACCCGTGGTGAAGTTCTTGCCGTGGGGACTGGTCGAATTCTGGACAATGGGGATGTCAAAGCACTGGCCGTCAAGGTGGGTGACAAGGTGATCTTCAACGAAGGCTACGGCGTGAAGACCGAAAAGCTGGATGGCCAGGACGTACTGATCCTGTCCGAGACCGACATCCTGGCGATTGTCGAAGAGTAATCACCCTCCCTCTTTTCCCGAATTGATTTAAGGATTGAAGAACATGGCAGCTAAAGAAGTTAAGTTTGGCAACGAAGCTCGCATCAAAATGCTGGAAGGCGTCAACATCCTGGCCGATGCCGTCAAGGTGACCCTGGGCCCGAAAGGCCGCAACGTGGTGCTGGACAAGTCCTTCGGCGCCCCGACCATCACCAAGGATGGCGTCTCCGTTGCCCGTGAAATCGAACTGGAAGACAAGTTCCAGAACATGGGTGCCCAGATGGTCAAGGAAGTCGCTTCCAAGGCCAATGACGCCGCCGGTGACGGTACCACCACTGCCACCGTACTGGCTCAAGCCATCGTCAACGAAGGCCTGAAGGCCGTTGCTGCCGGCATGAACCCCATGGATCTGAAGCGTGGTATCGACAAGGCCGTTGTGGCTGCCGTTGCCGAGTTGCAAGCTCTGTCCACTCCCTGCGCCGACAACAATGCCATCGCCCAGGTAGGCACCATCTCCGCCAACTCCGACGAGAAGGTCGGCAAGCTGATTGCCGAAGCCATGGACAAGGTCGGCCGTGACGGCGTCATCACCGTGGAAGACGGTCAGGGCCTGGACGACGAGCTGGCGGTGGTAGAAGGCATGCAGTTCGACCGCGGCTACCTCTCCCCTTACTTCGTGAACAAGCCGGAAACCGGCTCCGTCGAGCTGGATGATCCCTTCATCCTGCTGGTGGACAAGAAAGTCTCCAACATCCGCGAAATGCTGCCGGTGCTGGAAGGTGTGGCCAAGGCGGGCAAACCGCTGATCATCGTGGCCGAAGACGTGGAAGGCGAAGCGCTGGCGACCCTGGTGGTCAACACCATGCGTGGCATCGTGAAAGTGGCCGCCGTCAAGGCGCCGGGCTTCGGTGATCGCCGCAAGGCCATGCTGCAGGATATCGCCATCCTGACCGGTGGTACCGTGATCTCCGAAGAAGTGGGCATGGAGCTGGAAAAAGCGACCCTGGAAGATCTGGGCCGTGCAAAGCGCATCGTCATCACCAAAGAGAACACCACCATCATCGATGGCGTGGGTGATGCTGCCCTGATCGAAAGCCGCGTGGCCCAGATCCGTCAGCAGATCGAAGAGACCTCTTCCGATTACGACCGTGAGAAGCTGCAAGAGCGCGTGGCCAAGCTGGCCGGCGGTGTTGCCGTGATCAAGGTGGGTGCTGCCACTGAAGTTGAAATGAAAGAGAAGAAAGCCCGTGTTGACGATGCCCTGCACGCCACTCGCGCAGCCGTGGAAGAAGGCGTGGTTGCCGGTGGTGGTGTAGCGCTGGTGCGCGTTGCTGCCAAGCTGGCCTCCCTGCGTGGTGACAACGAAGACCAGAACGTCGGCATCAAGGTTGCCCTGCGCGCCATGGAAGCCCCGCTGCGTCAAATCGTCATCAACGCCGGCGAAGAAGCCTCCGTCATCGCCAATGCCGTGAAGAACGGTGAAGGCAACTACGGTTACAACGCCTACACCGAACAGTACGGCGACATGCTGGCCATGGGTATCCTGGATCCGACCAAGGTAACTCGTTCTGCCCTGCAGTTCGCCTCGTCCGTCGCTGGCCTGATGATCACCACAGAGTGCATGATCTCCGAGCTGCCGAAGAAAGATGCACCTGCCATGCCTGATATGGGTGGCATGGGCGGTATGGGTATGATGTAATCCCGTCAAGTCATCAAACGGCTCGCTTTTGCGGGCCGTTTTTTTTAGTGCTACTAAGCTGAAGTTGTTGATAGTGAAATGATCTGAGGTGAACATGCGATACTTAGGGCTTCTCCCGTTACTCCTTTTCCTGGCCTTGCCGGGCATGGCGCAGGCGACACCGCAGGGGCCGGTCATTCTCAAGGTGACGGGGAATCTGGACCCTGCCGACCCGGCAGATGGAGAGGTGCTGTTCGATATGGCCATGATCCAGGCGCTGCCGCAGCATGAGGTGGTGACGAGCAATCCCTGGGTGGACAAACCGCACAAATACGTAGGGCCGAAACTGGCGGACGTGCTGACTGAGGTGAAGGCCAACGGCAAGAGCATCACGCTCACCGCCCTGAACAGTTTCCAGATCCGGATCAACTGGGATAAGGTCAAGCAATACGATCCTATTCTGGCCTGGCAGGATAACGGGATGACCATGCGGGTACGTGACAAGGGGCCGCTCTGGTTTATCCTGCCACTGGATCAGCATCCCGAACTCAGGCGTTCCGAGTTCACCGACATGATGATCTGGCAACTGAGTGCGATCGACATTCAGCAGTAAAAACGGTGGTTTACGGGAGTACTGGGTGAAAGCGAAGACCAGGGCCTGGCCCTTACTCGGCGTTCTTTATCTATCCATTCTGTTGTTCACGGGTAGCACCCTCTATTGCCTGGTGCAGATACAAAATGCGACCCGGGTGATGGAGAAGTACACCTATGACGTCTCCTGGGCATTGATGCAGTTGCAGCTCGAGCTGGGCCGCTTTCTCAATGCCGTCGAGATTTACCACTATGGCGGCATAGACCAGGAAACCCTGCTGCTCCGCTATGACATTCTCTGGAGTCGTACTCCCATCCTCCTGAGCGGCCAATTGAGAAAAAGCCTCGCGGACAATCCAAAGACGCTGCGGCTGGTGAAACTGACCGAAAGCAGTATCCGCAAGCTGGAGCCTGATTTGGTCAGGCTCAAACCGGGGACGCCGGATTACCAGCAAGTCATGATGACACTGGCGCCCTTGCAGGAACCCCTCTCTTACTCTCTTGCTTCCGTCATGCAGAACAACATCAACGTCTATACGGGTAACGACGCGCGTTTTGGCCAGTTGCGCAATGCCCTGCTGTTCATGGTGTCGGGGCTGGTGGTGTCCGTCATTCTGCTCAGCGGCCTGCTGGTGCGAGAAGCCAGGCGCCATTTCAGGACCGCTAGGATCGATCCCCTCACCGGGCTCGCCAACCGGCTGGCGCTGCTGGAAAAGATGGATGCCTATGTCACCCGTGACACCTCCTTCGGATTGGTGCTGGTCG
This sequence comes from Aeromonas sp. MaB10011B, assembly GCF_017939325.1. Lineage (NCBI taxonomy): Bacteria > Pseudomonadati > Pseudomonadota > Gammaproteobacteria > Aeromonadales > Aeromonadaceae > Aeromonas > Aeromonas sp. MaB10011B. Next base: position 30,778 of record NZ_JAGKRK010000017.1, read on the forward strand.
ATATCAACGACTTTCGCGATATCAACAGCAAGTTTGGCTACAACACAGGGGACCTTCTGCTGCAGGAGGTGGCAAAGCGGCTGCGCGCCCTGTGCGAAAACGGGGAGTGGGTGGCGCGTTTGGGGGGAGATCAGCTTGCCATGCTGCAACGGGAGGGGAGCGATCTTCGCCAGGTCAGGGAGCTCGTGGCCAGAGTACTCCACTCCATCAAGCAAGACATCATCATCGACAACTACCCTTTCCGGCTTGAGGTTGGTATCGGTATCGCCTTCTTCCCGACCGACAGCAAACAGACCCAGGAGTTGCTCAGCCGGGCGGAGCAGGCCCTCTCTCACAGCCGCAAGACCCATGTTCCCTATGTCATCTATGACAGTTCCCTGCTCAACGAGACGGCCAGGCGCAAGCATCTTGCTTCCGACATGGTGATGGCACTGGAGCACAATGCGCTCGAGCTCTATTACCAGCCCATCGTCAATCTGGAAAGTGGCCGCTGTGAAGCTGTGGAGGCGCTGCTGCGCTGGCGCCATCCCGAGCTTGGCTTTATCCCGCCCAACGAGGTGATCCAGGTCGCGGAAGAGTTCCAGCTGGCTGAGAAACTGGGTGGTTGGGTATTGAATACCGCATGTGAGCAACTGCATCAGTGGCAGCACCTGGGTTTGGTGGACTTGCAGATGTGCGTGAATATCTCCCCGGGCATGTACCAGCGCAACCTCTTGAAGCTGGTGGCCAGAGCGCTGATGGAGCACCATATCCCTGCGTCCAGCCTGGTGCTGGAGGTGACGGAAGACACCACCATGCGCGAGGTCAAGAACTCGCTGCAGTTGATGCAGGATCTCAGCCAGCAGGGTGTACATCTGGCCCTTGACGACTTCGGCACCGGCTACTCCTCCCTCAGCTATCTGCAGAAGCTGCCGGTGAGCAAGGTGAAGATAGACAGGTCCTTCATCCAGGGTATCGACACCTCCATCGAGGCGGCCGAACTGGTCGCCAACATCTGCCGTATGAGCTCCATGCTTGGCAAGAAACTGGTATGTGAAGGGATCGAGACCCAGGGGCAGCTCGATGTGCTGCGCTCATTGACCGACATACATCTGTATGGGCAGGGATATCTGTTCAGTCGCCCGGAGCATGCTGAAAAGGCCTATCAGACATTGCTGGAGATGGAAGAGCGTTGGTTGGCCCGGCGCTCGCCGGACAAGGCATATCTGCGTTGAACGATATGGCTCATGTCTCACCGGGCCCGGCCGATAGTCTCTTGGCAGGAGGTACACAATGGATATTTCTAGTTCTGCAAATGCGTCGTTCGGTTCTGCACTAATGGTGGCCAGCCTGGCCAAAAAGCAGCAGACCCAGGAAGGCGAATCCGCACTGAAACTGCTGGAAACAGCAGCGCAATCCGCTCCGGCAGCGCCGACATCGGCCAGTGCTTCCCTCGGAAGCAAGATCGATATCCGCGTCTGAGCGATAAAAAAGCCCCCATCTCTCGATGGGGGCTTTCTTTTTATTGGGCTGTTATCTGCCAGGCTCAGACCGGGAAAGGGGCCGGGGCCTCGAAGGTCATCCGCTCGCCGCTTCTGGGGTGGCTGATGGTCAGGCTGGCCGCATGCAGATAAAGGTGCGGTGCAGCCGCCAGCGCATCCGGGTTGGCGTAGAGGTTGTCACCGAGGATGGGGTGACCCAGCTCCAGCATGTGTACCCGCAACTGATGGGAGCGACCGGTAATCGGGGTCAGCTTGATCAGGCTGTTGCCGTTCTCCACCTTAAGTTTTTGCCACAGTGTCAGGGCATGACGCCCCTCCTCAAAATCCACCTTCTGCTTCGGCCGGTTGGGCCAGTCGACGCAGAGCGGCAGATCCACTTCGCCCGCATCCAGCTCCGGTTCACCCCACACCCAGGCGAGGTAGTGCTTCTCGGTCTCCCGCTCGCGGAATTGCCGGCTCAGCTCCCGGTGGGAGTTGGGGTTGAGCGGGATCACCAGCACGCCTGTGGTCGCCATGTCGAGGCGATGGGCGGCTGCCGCCTTGGGGTGCTGCTGCTTGACCCGATGGAGCACGCTGTCTTCATTCTCGGGGCCGCGCCCGGGGACGCTCAGCAGGCCAGTGGGCTTGTTGACCACCATGATGTCCTTGTCCTTGAACAGGATATCGAGCCAGGGTTCCAGGGGCGGGGAGTATACAAACATAGCGTCTCGCATCTTGGGTCAAAGCGGGGGCAAGCCCCCCATCAGTTATGGGTTACCACGATAAAAGTGCATGGCAGCCAACTCGCGTTGGGCCTGGCTATTATCAACCAGATGATGCCTGCACCGTTTTGTCAGTTATGGGTAACCACGATCAAAAGTGCATGGCATCCAGCCTGAGTTGGGTCTGGTCGTTAGCAACCAGATGATGCCTGCACCGTTTTATCAGTTATGGGTAACCACAATAAAGCGGATGGCATCCAGCTTGAGCTGGGTCTGGTCGATCAGGTGGTGCAATTCTGCCTGCAAATTGCGCAGATAATCCAGTTCGCTGTCGCGCACATTCGGGTTGACCGCCTTGAGTGCCTCCAGCCTGTCCAGATCCTGTTGCAGGGTCTGCGCCATCTGGGCACGGGCCTTGTCGACAATCCCGGCTTTCAGTTCGTTGGCAATGACCTCGCCCTTGCCAATCAGGCCGTGGATCACCGGCTGGGATGCGGTAACCAGCTTGCTACCAAGGTGGCGGTTGACCGGTGTCAGCTGGCGGTTGAAGGCATCGAATGCCACCTTCTCTCCCAGATTCTGGCCGTTCTTGTCCATCAGCAGACGGATCGGCGTCGGCGGCATGAAACGGTAGAGCTGTGGATGAGCTGCGGACTCGGCAACGAAGATCAGCTCAAGCAGGATGGAGCCGACCGGCAGCGCCTTGTTCTTGAGCAGTGCCACCGAGGTGGCACCGATCTCGGAACCCAGGATCAGGTCGATACCGCCGCGCATCATGGGGTGATCCCAGGAGAGCAGCGCCATGTCATCCCGCGACAGGGCGGTGTTGCGATCGAAGGTGATGGTCATGCCGTCTTGCGGCAGGCCCGGGAAGCTCGGCACCAGCATGTGATCCCCGGGAGTCAGCACCAGCGCATTTTCACCGCGATCATCCTGGTTGACGCCGATCTCGTCGAACATCTTGAGGGCGAAGGAGATCATGCCGGTGTCGTCATCTTCGGCGGCGAGCTTCTCGACCAGCTGCTGGGCGGTGGTGCCACCGCTGGAGTGGATTTCCAGCAGGCGATCGCGACCCTGTTCCAGCCTGGCCTTGAGCGGCTCGTGCAGTTCGCGGGTCTTGACCAGCAGGGCGTCGAGGGGGCCCTGCTCGCCGGTGTTGGCAGCCAGCAGCTCGAACAGCTCGTCACGTACCGCTTCGAACACTGGCCGGGCGGTCGGGCAGGTCTGCTCGAATGCATCCAGACCATCGTGATACCAGAGCTGCAGGGCGCGCTGGGCAGTCCCTTCCAGATAAGGGACGTGGATCTCGACGGTATTCTGCTGACCGATACGGTCCAGTCGGCCGATACGCTGTTCCAGCAGATCCGGGTTGAGTGGCAGATCGAACAGCACCAGATGGCTGGCAAACTGGAAGTTGCGACCTTCTGAGCCGATCTCGGAGCAGAGCAGCACCTGAGCTCCCCCCTCAGCTTGAGCGAAATAGGCGGAGGCCTTGTCCCGCTCGAGGATCGACATCCCTTCGTGGAATACGGCGCCACGGATCCCTTCACGGGTGCGCAGCGCCTCCTCCAGCGCGATGGCGGTGGCTGCTTCGGAGCAGATCACCAGCACCTTCTGCTGACGGGCTGAGAGCAGCAGTTCCAGCAACCATTCGACGCGCGGGTCGAACTGGGTCCAGGTAGCGTTGTCGCCTTCGAACTGCTGGAAGATCTTCTCGGGATAGAGGTAGCGCAGGGCACGGGTCTGCAGATCGCCGCCATTGCCACCCATCATGCCCATCACCTTGATGGCGGTCTTGTACTGCTCCGGCAGCGGCATGGGGTAGACGTTGAGGTGGCGCTCCGGGAAGCCCTGAATATTGGCGCGGCTGTTACGGAACAGCACCCGGCCGGTGCCATGCTGATCCAGCAGCTTGGCGACCGCCTGCTGGCGGGCGGCTGCATCGTTTAAGTCCAGCCCTTCCAGCTGGCTGGCGAGGATTTGCTTGGCGTCATTGCTCAGGGTCTCGCCATCCAGCAGCTCCTGGGCTGCGCTCGCGACCTGACCGTAGGCCTGCTCCTCGGCGAGGAAGGCGTCGTAGTCGTAGAAACGCTCCGGGTCGAGCAGGCGCAGACGAGCAAAGTGACTCTGGTGGCCCAGCTGATCAGGGGTCGCGGTCAGCAGCAGTACACCTGGTACCTGTTCGGCCAGCGCTTCCACCATTTCGTAGGGACGGCTGGGGGCTTCCTCACTCCATTCCAGATGGTGCGCTTCGTCGACGACCAGCAGATCCCACTCGGCTTCCAGCACCTGTTCGAAGCGACGACGCTTCTTGCGCAGGAAGTCGAGGCTGCAGATCACCAGCTGTTCGGTCTCGAAGGGGTTCTCCGCATCGGCGAACGCCTCGATGCAGCGCTCCTCGTCAAACAGGGAGAAGTGCAGGTTGAAACGGCGCAGCATCTCGACCAGCCACTGGTGCTGGAGCGTTTCGGGCAGCAGGATCAGCACCCGATGGGCGCGGCCGGAGAGCAGTTGCTGGTGAATGATCATGCCTGCTTCGATGGTCTTGCCCAGACCCACCTCGTCCGCCAGCAATACGCGCGGGGCGTAGCGGTGACCCACTTCATGGGCGATGTAGAGCTGATGCGGGATCAGACTGACTTTCCCGCCAGCCAGACCGCGAGTCGGGTTGCGGCGACGCTGGTGCTGGTTGACCAGCGCCTCGTAACGAAGGGTAAAGCGGGACATCCGGTCGATCTGGCCGGCGAACAGGCGATCCTGCGGCTTGTTGAACTTGATGAAGTTGTTGAGAAACACTTCCTTGAGGGCAACGGGCTCATCATTGTCGGTGCGCACACCCACATATATAAGCAGGCCGTCTTTCTCCTGCACTTCTTCGACCGTCATGGTCCAGTCTTCGTGACTGGCTATCTGATCGCCCACATTGAAGCTGACCCGGGTCACCGGCGCCTCTTCTTTGGCATACATGCGGTTTTCACCGGTAGCCGGAAACAACAGGGTAACCATGCGTCCTTCAACAGCAACGACAGTCCCCAACCCCAGATCCGTCTCTGTATCACTAATCCAACGCTGGCCAAGTGCAAAAGGCATTAAACTCTCCAAAGCCCAAGAGTGTGTGAATCGCAAAGGGGCGCTATGTTACCCGAAGGCGGAAAGCCGATCATCATGGTTGTGCAGCAGGGGAAAGCCAAATCGATACAAGCTTGATCTGCCAACCTGCCAACCTGCCAGCCTCAATACAGCATCCGGAATACCAATCTGCAGATCCTTTTCGTGCATTAATACATCACCGCGGTTGCTTTGTGAGCGGTTGAACGATGAAAGCCATCTTTTTGCAATTACCCCCTTGCCAGAACGAATTCGCTCCCTATAATGCGCCTCCATCGACAGGGCAAGCGGCAACGCAAACAAGCCTGTCGGTGCCTCGAAAAAGCCTCGTAAAATAAGGCTTGACTCGAGAAGGCGGCTGAGTAGAATGCCACTCCCGCAGCAGTCAAAAGCTGCGTCGCTCTTTAACAATTTGAATCAAGCAATCTGTGTGGGCACTCACAGCATCGAGCATCAAAAACAATTTTTGATTTTCAATGTCTGATGAAGTGACCAAAGCAACGAAAGTTGCAGCAGTTAATT
>NZ_JAGKRK010000101.1:0-385 GCF_017939325.1 Aeromonas sp. MaB10011B
CCTTACGGCCAGGGCTACACACGTGCTACAATGGCGCGTACAGAGGGCTGCAAGCTAGCGATAGTGAGCGAATCCCAAAAAGCGCGTCGTAGTCCGGATTGGAGTCTGCAACTCGACTCCATGAAGTCGGAATCGCTAGTAATCGCAAATCAGAATGTTGCGGTGAATACGTTCCCGGGCCTTGTACACACCGCCCGTCACACCATGGGAGTGGGTTGCACCAGAAGTAGATAGCTTAACCTTCGGGAGGGCGTTTACCACGGTGTGATTCATGACTGGGGTGAAGTCGTAACAAGGTAACCCTAGGGGAACCTGGGGTTGGATCACCTCCTTACCTTAATGATGACGAAGTTGTTGAGTGTTCACACAGATTGCCTTGATTCAA
>NZ_JAGKRK010000018.1:0-72710 GCF_017939325.1 Aeromonas sp. MaB10011B
AAACTGGGAATAACGCCTTAAATGGCGAAGAAACGGTCTAAATAGGCTGATTCAAGGCATTTACGGGAGAAAAGATCGGCTCAAACTGAAAAAATGAAATGACTGAGTCAGCCGAGAAGAATTTCCCCGCTTATTCGCACCTTCCTTAGGTGACCAATACGGCGATCGCCAGGGGACAAGGATCCGTCCATGACAAACGCAAGTCTCAGTCGCAGACCCTTTTACGTATACATTGCCACCCTTTTCATCCTGCTCTTCTCCTTGCTGGGGGGCGCCCTCATCGTGCTGCAGTTCCAGCAGGGCATGCAGCAGGGGCTGGAGCACGAACGTCAGAGCTTCCAGCAATACCGGGAGCAGCTTGCCCTCGCCATCAAGCTGAACCAGCGACCGGCCCGCATGTCCCTGAATCTGCTGCGCAGCGGCCAGCTGTCCGCCATGACAGGGCTGGAGACGCGGCTAGCCTTCCTGCCCCAGCTGGCAGAAGTACTGGCCAACAGCACCAGTTACGGCGCCATCTATGCCGGTTACGAGGACGGCGATTTCTTTCTGGTACGCAAGCTGACCGAACGGGCGAGAGGGGCGTTGGAGGCGCCTCCGCCCGAGAGCCGCCTGCTGGTCCAGAGCCTGCATCAGGGACAGGGAGAGTTCCTCTATTTCGACCAGCGGCTGCGGCTGCTGGAGCGGCGCCCCATGCCGGATTACCGTTTCGATCCACGAGATCGGGGCTGGTACAAGGAGGCGCGCTGGAGCACGGGCATCATAGTGACCCACCCCTACCTCTTATTCACTACCCGGGAGCCAGGCATGACACTGGCGGTGGAGAGCGACGATCGCCGGGCGGTGATCGGGCTCGATGCGGGCGTGGAGGGACTCTCTTCCCTCATCGGCGAGTTGCCCCTGCCCGGTCACAGCCAGCTGGTGCTGTTTGACGAGGTCGGGACCCTGCTGGCCACGGATCCCGAGCGCCTTCCAAGCTTCGAGCAACTGAGCCGCCTGCCCATGCTGTCGGCCCTCAATCACCCCATTCTCACCAGGCTGCAACAGGAGATGGCTGCGCGGCCTGCCCTGCTGCATCACCCCGCCGAGCTGACCCTGGCCACGGTTCAGGGTCAGGAGTGGCTGGTCAACCTCTCCTCCCTCGGGGAAGAGTCCCCGTTTTATCTCGCCCTCCTGGTGCCCACCGAGGTGCTCACCGCCCCGGCGCGCCAGGATGCCCTGCACAATCTCGCCTGGGCCCTTGCCGGTCTGCTGCTCCTGCTGCCCGTCATCTGGCTGGCTGCCCGGCGCACTGCCGCCCCCTTGCTGGTATTGACCGGGGAGGCTGAGCGGATCCAGCACTTCGACTTTGGCGACAGCCCGGGGCCAGATTCGGCGATCCGCGAAATTGACGATCTCGCCCGCGCCATGTCCAGCATGCGCCTGACCCTCGGCAATTTCATGAACATGGGCCGGGCGCTGGCGGCAGAGCATCGCTTCGATTCGTTGCTCAGCCGCATCCTGCACGAGACGGTGGCGGCTGCCCAGGCCGAGGGCGGCTGCCTCTTCCTGGCCCAGGAGAGCGAGATGCAGGCCGTTCACGCCATCTGGCAGGGGCAGCCGCTGGCGTGCGAACAGGTACAGTGGCAGGCGGCGCTGCTCGGCGGCCTCTACCACACGGAGCGCCTCTGCCTGCCCCTCGACGAGGCACAGTGGGCCCGCTACCTCACCGACTGGGGCCCCTTCCCTGGTGCCTGCCAACTGCTGGTCGAGCCCCTTCACAACCACCGTCAGGAGCTGATCGGCTGCCTGCTGCTGATCCTGCCAGACTGCTCGGCCCGCGAACTGGCCTCGCGCATCAGCCTCATCGAGGCGCTGGCGGGCACTTCCTCCTCCGCCATCGAAAACCAGCGCCTGCTGGAGGAGCAGAAGCAACTGCTGGAAGCCTTCATCGAGCTCATCGCCGGTGCCATCGATGCCAAGAGCCCATACACCGGCGGCCACTGCCAGCGGGTGCCGGAACTGGCCAGGATGCTGACCCAGGCTGCCTGCTCACAGCAGACGGGGCCCTTTGCCGATTTCCGGCTCAACGAAGAGGAGTGGGAGGCCATCCATATCGCGAGCTGGCTGCACGACTGCGGCAAGGTCACCACCCCGGAGTTCGTGGTGGACAAGGCGACCAAGCTCGAGACCATCTACGACAGGATCCACGAGATCCGCACCCGCTTCGAGGTGCTCAAGCGGGATGCCCATATCGACGCGCTGGCGGCCCGGCTGCCGGCCTCGGAGCGGCAGGCGGCCGAGGAGGAGGCCGGCCCGCGCTGGCACGCCCTGGACGAGGAGTTCGCCTTCGTCGCCGAATGCAATCTGGGTGGGGAGTGGATGGCACCGGAGAAGCTGGAGCGACTCGCGACCATCGCCAACCGCACCTGGCTGCGCACCCTGGACGATCGCCTCGGCATCAGTCAGGAGGAGCTCAGGCGCCACCCCGGCCCCTCCCCCCTGCCCTGCCGCGAGACGCTGCTCGCCGACAAGCCGGTTCACCTGATCCCCCGCCCCGCCCAGGACAACCTCGCCCGCCACAACCCCTGGGGCTTCAAGGTGCGGGTGCCCGCCCACCTCTACAACAGGGGCGAGCACTACAACCTCGCCATCGGCCGAGGCACGCTCACCGAGGAGGAGCGCTACAAGATCAACGAGCACATCATCCAGACCATCCGCATGCTGGAGCGGCTCCCCTTCCCCCAGCACCTTCGCAAGGTGCCGGAGATAGCGGGAGGCCATCACGAGCGGATGGATGGCACCGGTTATCCGCGCCAGTTGCAGGGGGGGCAGATGAGCATCCCCGCCCGCATCATGGCCATCGCCGACATCTTCGAGGCGCTGACCGCGAGCGACCGCCCCTACAAGTCGGGCAAGACGGTCTCCCAGTCCCTGGCCATCATGCAGAAGATGGTGCAGGAGCATCACATAGACCCGGCCCTGTTTGCCCTCTTCATCGAGAGCGGCATCTGGCGGGACTATGCAAAGCGCTTCCTCGCCCCCCAGCAGCTGGACGAGGCGGCCTGTCAGGCCCTGCTGGCGGAGGCGCACTGAGCCGCCCCTGCCCGCATAAACCCATAAAAAAACGGTCAACCCAGGTTGACCGTTTTTCGCGTGGGGCCGCCTCTTAGAACAGCAGGTGGGCGACGCCGGCGATCACCGGCAGGGTGATCAGGGTGCGCAGCAAGAAGATGACGAACAGCTCCCACAGCTTGACCGGGATCTTGCTGCCCAGCAGCAGGGCTCCCACTTCCGACATATAGATAAGCTGGGTGACCGACATGGCGGCGATCACGAAGCGGGTGATGTCGCTCTCTATGGTGGACGCCAGCACCGCCGGGATGAACATGTCGGCGAAGCCCACCATGATGGTCTTGGACGCGGCTTCTGCCTCCGGCAGTTGCAGCAGCTCCAGCAAGGGAACAAAGGGCGCCCCCAGCCAGTTGAAGATGGGGGTATGCTCCGCCAGCATCAGGGCACAGGTGCCGATCGCCATCACCACAGGCAGCACGCCGAACACCATGTCCAGGGCATTCTTCATCCCTTCCCGCGCCACGGCGCCCATGTCGGTCATGCTGTCGGCCTTGGCCAGGGCGCGCTGATAGCCATAGCTCAGCACGCTGTGCTGGTGGGGGATCGCCTCCTGCTTGCGGCACAGGGGAGTACCGTCGCTGTAGACATCCTTCTTCCAGGAGAGCGGCGGCAGGCGCGGTACCACGATGGCGGCCACCACACCGGCCAGGCAGACGGTCAGGTAGAAGGGGACGAACATGTGCTCCAGCTTCACCTGGGAGATCACCACCAGACAGAAGGTGATGGAGACGGCGGAGAAGGTGGTACCGATGACGGCCGCTTCCCGCTGGGTGTAAAACTTGCCTTCATACTGCTTGCTGGTCAGCAGGATCCCGACGCTGCCATCACCGAGCCAGGAGGCGAAGCAGTCCACCGCAGAACGACCCGGCAGACGGAACACCGGACGCATGATGTGGGTCATCATGGTACCGACAAACTCCAGCAGACCAAAATCCAGCAGCAAGGGCAGCAGCAGGCCCGCAAAGATGAAGACGGAGAACAGTACCGGCAGCAGATCGTGCAGCACCAGGCCGCCGGTCGCCCCTGAGCGCAGTACCTCGGGACCGGCTTCAAAGAAGGTCAACAGCACGAAGACCCCGCCCAGCACCCGCACGCACGCCCAGAAGGGGGAGACGTTGAACAGGCTGTTGAGGAAGGGCCGTTTTACCAGGATCGCCGGTTTGAACAGCCAAGCGATCAGGGTCATCAGCATGGTGGTGGTGATGATGGCGCTGACCATGGCCACCAGATGATCGGCAAACACCGTTTGAACCAGCTTCGCCAACACGGCGACGGGAATGGTGACATTGCCGTCATAGATGACCGGGGTCATGAACAGCAGGATCCCGATCAGTGACGGGATCAAAAACATCAGCACGTTGCGGCGAGTACGGATTGCCGGTGCTTCCAGGGTCTTTTCCAACATATAAACAGCCTTAAATGTGACTTTTCCTTCAGCCGGGCCGCCTGCATACTCATGCCATCGCCCGGAAAACGGGCGCAAGAATAACCCAAAAAACTGCACAAACAAGCCGTTAATTGATCATTTCAAGCATAAATATTTTATCAGGCGAACCATCCATAAGAACAAACCAAAACAGTCATGCATATCGATTCAATTTGAATGGTTAGCATAATGTTTCATACAGGTTACATTCAGGTGCGCAGTATAATCCGCAGCCACTGTCAGGCAATAAGAGACATGAAAAATATATCTATAGGGTGATCCCGTCGATCCTCCCATAAAAAAACCGGAGCCTGTCTGGCTCCGGTCTTGTCACGAACATGATGCTCAATCGCGAACGTAAATGACTTCGACGCCGTCGTCGTCCTCATCGTCCCAGTCGTCATCGTCCAAGCCATCATCGAAGGCCTTGGACGCCGCCAGGGCATCGGCTTCCGCCTTGGCAAGCTGGTTCTTGTGATAGTCATCCCACTTGAACTCCACCTTCTCGATGGCGTCTCTGGCATCTTCCGCCAGCTGACGAGGCATGGTATCCAGCAGATCCAGGATGTCGTAGCACACCTTCTTGGTGCCTTCCTTGCTGATGGCGGTGATGGCGTAGACCGGACCTTCGTGGTTGAGGGCTGCCTTGACTCTGTCCATCACTTCCTGAGCCTCTTCTTCCAGGATCAGGTCCATCTTGTTGAACACCAGCCAGCGCGGCTTGCCCGCAAGCTCGGGGCTGTATTTTTCCAGCTCCCGGACGATGGTCACGGCGTTCTCGGCAGGATCGGAGCCATCCACCGGGCAGATATCCACCAGGTGGATCAGGACGCGGCAACGCTCCAGGTGCTTGAGGAAGCGGATCCCCAGGCCTGCCCCCTCGGCAGCCCCTTCGATGAGGCCGGGAATGTCAGCAATGACGAAGGAGCGGGAGTTCTCGCCACGCACCACGCCCAGGTTCGGTACCAGGGTGGTGAAGGGGTAGTCTGCCACTTTCGGACGGGCCGCAGAAACGGCGCGAATGAAGGTGGACTTGCCTGCGTTGGGCAGACCCAGCATGCCGACATCCGCCAGCAGCAGCAGCTCCAGCCTCAGGGTACGCACTTCACCCGGGGTGCCGTTGCTCTTCTGGCGCGGCGCCCGGTTGACCGAGCTCTTGAAGCGGGTGTTGCCAAGGCCGTGGAAGCCGCCCTTGGCAACCAGCAGCTTCTGATCGTGACTGGTCAAATCCCCCAGCAGTTCACCGGTGTCTTCATCGGTGGCACGGGTACCGACCGGCACGCGCAGGATCTTGTCCTTGCCGCGACGACCGGTACAGTTGGCACTCTGGCCGTTCTCGCCACGCTCGGCGGCGTGGAAGCGCTCGAAACGGTAGTCGATCAGGGTGTTCAGGTTTTCATCGGCCACCAGATACACGTCGCCACCATCACCGCCGTCACCGCCGTCCGGGCCGCCGTTCGGGATGTACTTCTCGCGGCGGAAGCTCACACAACCGTTACCACCGTCACCGGCATCGACTCGAATCTGGACTTCATCAACAAACTTCATAGGTAACCGTCACCTTAATTCGAAAAACCGATACGCAATTATAGTGATACGGGCCCCTTCGGGCGAGGCGCATCTGGCCGATGAGGGCTGTCTGCGCCGGCTCATCCGCGTGCCGTTTTTTCGTCAAACTCATCAGAAAAACAAAAGCCCCGCCAGGTTGGCGGGGCTTCGGATCCTTGCGGTCCGTAATTACTCAGCAACGATGCTGACGTACTTACGATTCTGCGGACCTTTAACTTCGAACTGCACTTTACCGTTCGCGGTAGCGAACAGAGTGTGGTCCTTGCCCAGACCAACGTTCTCACCAGCGTGGAACTTGGTGCCGCGCTGACGAACGATGATGCTGCCAGCCAGAACTGTTTCGCCGCCGAAACGCTTCACGCCCAGGCGTTTAGCTTCAGAATCGCGACCGTTGCGGGATGAACCGCCAGCTTTTTTGTGTGCCATCTATCGGACTCCTCTAATTAAGCGCTGATGCCAGTGATTTTGACTTCAGTGAACCACTGACGGTGGCCCGCTTGCTTACGGTGGTGCTTACGACGACGGAACTTGACGATAGTCACTTTCTCGCCACGGCCGTGAGCCACAACTTCAGCCACAACCTTGCCACCTTCAACGAAAGGAGCACCTACTTTGAAAGTGTCGCCTGCAGCAACCATCAGCACTTCGTTGAAGTCGATGGTAGCGCCAGTCTCAACGTTCAGCTTTTCCAGACGAACGATTTGACCTTCGGCCACACGGTGTTGTTTTCCGCCGCTTTGGAATACCGCGTACATTTGATTAACTCCGTAAAGGCGTGTCTTTTGCTCAAGGCCAGACACGCACAAAAACCTATAACAATGGGCGGGCATTCTACGCAGAACGATTTGCCGAGGCAAGGCCAATTTAGCAAAAAGTTTATTTTGTGCGCATATCTGCCCCCGTGAATAAACGCCTAACTGTAACCCATTGTGAAATCGTGTAGAATCCCCGCCATTGCTAAAAACGCAGTAAATGCTGCCGTCACGTTACGAGACTTATGGACCAACAGACTATCCGTGCGCTCTGTGCCGCCGACATGACGGCGGTCAATGAACTGATCCTGGCGAGACTCCAGTCCGATGTCAGCCTGATCAACCAGCTGGGTTTCTATATTGTCAGTGCAGGCGGAAAACGGATGCGCCCCATGCTGACCGTGATGGCCGCACGCGCACTGGGCTATGAGGGTGAAGATCACCTGAAACTGGCCGCCATCATCGAATTCATTCACACCTCCACCCTGCTGCACGACGACGTGGTCGACGAATCCGACCTGCGCCGCGGCCGGGAAACCGCCAACGCCCTGTTTGGCAACGCCGCCAGTGTTCTGGTGGGTGACTACCTCTACAGCCGCTCCTTCCAGATGATGAGCGAACTCTCCAACCTGAAGGTGATGGAGATCCTCTCCGATGCCACCAATACCATCGCCGAAGGAGAAGTGCTGCAGCTGATGAACTGCAACGATCCGGATACCACGGAAGAGAGCTACATGACGGTCATCTACTGCAAGACCGCCAAGCTGTTTGAAGCCGCGACCCGACTCGCCGCCGTGCTGACCCATCAGCCCGAGCCCGTCGAGCAGGCCATGACCGACTACGGCAAGTACCTGGGTACCGCGTTCCAGATCATCGACGACGTGATGGACTACTGCTCCCAGAGCGAGGAGATGGGCAAGAACGTGGGTGACGATCTGGCCGAAGGCAAGCCGACCCTGCCGCTGTTGCGCGCCATGGAAGTGGGTACCCCGGAAGAGCGTCAACTGGTGCGCGATGCCATCGAGCACCGCAACGGGATGGATCACCTGGAGCGTATTCTGGGCATCCTGGATCGCACCGGAGCTCTCGAATACTCCCGCCAGCGAGCTCGGGAAGAGGCTGACAAGGCCATCGCCGCCCTCGCCATCCTGCCTGACTCCCGGCACAAGCAAGCGCTGGAGACCCTGGCCCACATGGCGGTGCAGCGCAGCGCCTGATGCCAGCCGGCGGACAATAAAAAAGAGGCCCTCTGGCCTCTTTTTTATTGTCCGAATTCCCCGTGCCACTGTCGTATCAACACAGGCTCTAACGGGCCAACGCCCACAAGATGACACCACCTGCCACCACCAGACAGCCGCCGATGCGGCGCAGCTGTTCCGGCGGCAACTCCCCGAGCAGGCGCAGCATCTGCTGCCATGCCCTGGGAGCGAGCAAGGGCCCCAATCCTTCGAAGAGCAGCAGCAACCCCAGCCCCATCAACATGGATGTCAGCATCACCTCTCCCTATCCCTGTTCCCCTGCCGGTCTGTGGCCGGCAAACAAAAGGGCCTGAATCATCAGGCCCTTGGGTCATATCAACACATGTTTACTGCTTGTTGCCGTGCGGCGACTTGAGGTAGCGGAAGAACTCGCTGTCCGGTTTCAGGACCATGAGGTCGTTGCCACCGGCGAAGCTCTTGCGATAGGCCTCCATGCTGCGCACGAAACTGAAGAACTCCGGGTCCTTCTTGTAGCTGTCGGCATAGATCCTGGCGGCTTCGGCATCCCCTTCACCACGCAGTTGACGGGCATTACTCTCGGCGTCGGCGATCATCACGGTCACCTTGCGGTCGATGTCGGCACGCAGGATCTCGGCCTGCTCGCGGCCCTGTGAACGGTGTTCACGGGCAACCGCGGTCCGCTCGGCACGCATCCGCTGATAGATGGAGCTGGAAACTTCCACCGGCAGGTTGATCTGCTTGATGCGCACATCCACCACCTTGATGCCGAGCTCGGAGGAGCGCGCCATCTTCATCAGGGCATCTTCCATCACGGTACTGCGCTCGCCGGAGACGATATCCTTGATGGTGCGGTTACCGATCTCGGAACGCAGGCCGTTGTTGATCTTGCGCTTGAGCAGGTCTTCAGCCTGGATCTTGTTGCCACCACCGGTCGCCAGGTAGTACTTGGAGAAGTCCTCGATCTTCCACTTCACGTAGGAGTCGATGATGAGGTCCTTCTTCTCGGACGTAACGAAGCGATCCGCCTGGCCTTCCAGAGTCTGGATGCGGGCATCCATCTTGCGTACCTGGTCGATGAGCGGCACCTTGAAGTGCAGGCCCGGCTCGTACAGGCGCGGCTCACCGGAGTCGACCCGTTTCACCTTGCCAAACTGCACCACGATCCCCTTCTGTCCTTCATCGACGATGAAGATGGAAGAGAAGCAGACCATGGCGGCCACAGCGATGACACCAATAGCTAGCTTTTTCATCTATCAGTTTCTCCCTGTGCTGAAACGATCACCGCCACGCAGCGGGGTCGGAGTGGAGTTGGCCCCTTCGTTGGACGGCTGCGCCGCCTCGACTGCCGGGGTGCCCGCAGGACGTGCCGGTTGCACGGCATTCGCCTTGCCAGAGAGCTTGTCGAGCGGCAGGTAGATCATGCTGTTGTTGCCGGCCGGCATGTCGACAACCACCTTGTTGGCCTGCTGATAGAGCTCTTCCATGGTTTCCAGGTAGATACGATCACGGGTCAGCTCGGGCGCGGCCTGATACTGGGGCAGCAGCTCGTTGAAGCGAGCGACTTCACCCTTGGCCTTCAACACGATCTGGGACTTGTAGGCTTCGGCCTCCTGCTCCAGACGTTTGACCTGGCCACGAGCCTTGGGCTCCACTTCACGGGCATAGGCTTCCGCTTCACGGATGAAACGCTGCTCATCTTCCTGGGCGGAGATGGCGTCATCAAACGCATCCTTCACCTCTTCCGGCGGACGCGCCGGCAGGAAGTTGACGTCCACGATCTGCAGACCCATCTGATAGGGCTCGATGATGCTGTCGATCACCTGCCAGGTTTCCTGACGCACCTTCTCACGACCCGTGGTCAGCACATCGTCCATCCTGGTGTGACCCACCACGTAGCGCAGGGCGCTGTCGGTGGCCTGGCTCAGGCTCTCGTCGGCGTTGGTCACGCTGAACAGGTACTGCTCGGGATCGACCACGCGATACTGCACGTCCATCTCGACCCGTACCACGTTCTCATCCTGGGTCAGCATGAAACCGGACGCCGGCAGGGAACGGACAGACTCCACGTCCACCGGGATCACCCGGTCGATGAAGGTCGGTTTCCAGCGCAGGCCGGGATCCACGTTGTGGGAGTATTCGCCAAAGCGCAGCACCACGCCTCGCTCGGCTTCGCGAATGGTGTAGAAGCCGCTGACGACCCACACCACCACGGCCACCACCAAGGCGATGGAGAGGCCGAACTTGCCGACGTCACCACCACCGGATTTGCCACCACCGAGCAGACCGCCAAAACGACGGCTCACCTTGCGAAGCATCTCGTCCAGATCAGGGGGGCCCTGATTCTTGCCGTTGTTCCCCCAGGGGTCACGGTCTTTGCCATTGTTACCAGGCTCATTCCAAGCCATCAGCGTCTCCATTAATACATGCGGATGGATATCATCTCTATCGGGCCACAGAGGGGCGATGAAGTCAGCAAACCATTTATGTTCATCGACTCATCAATGCCTGATAAAGCGTTGTAAACTCTCACCTTCTTGTTTCATGAGGCGGTTCCAGTCAGCCAGTTGCAGGCGAACTTCCAGCACAAAGTCCCCCTCCTCGCTGAAACCTTCCTGCTCGATACCTTTCAGCCGATAGAGCGCACTGCGCAGTCTGGCGGCGGAAGGGGGCAGTTGCAGGGTGTGATGCACCATGGAGCCGGCCAGCAGTTCGGTCAGTGCCTGGAACAGGTATTCACTGCCCTCGCCAGTCTGGGCCGACAACCAGACTCGCACCGGTCGTCCAGCCTCATCCCGTTCAAGACCAGCCGGACGATCCCCCAGCTTGTCGATCTTGTTGCAGATCATCAGCTGGGGACGGTCATCTGCCTCGATCTCGGCCAGCACACGCTGGACCGACTCGATATTCTCCTGCATCTGTTCATCGGCGCAGTCCACCACGTGCAGCAGCAGGTCCGCTTCGCGAGTCTCCTGCAGGGTCGCCTTGAAGGCCGCGACCAGATCATGGGGCAAGTGCCGAATAAATCCAACTGTATCCGCCAGGATCACATCACCCACATCCTGGATCACCAATTTACGCAGGGTGGGGTCCAGGGTTGCGAACAATTGGTCGGCAGCATACACGCTGGCATCTGTAAGTTGGTTGAACAAAGTGGATTTTCCGGCGTTGGTATACCCCACCAGAGAAACGGTCGGCACTTCGTTGCGGTTGCGGGCACGGCGCCCCTGCTCCCGCTGCTTGGCCACCTTGTCGAGGCGGCGCAAAATGGCCTTGATGCGCTCACGCAGCAGGCGTCGGTCGGTTTCAAGCTGGGTTTCACCCGGGCCGCGCAGACCGATCCCCCCCTTTTGTCGCTCAAGGTGGGTCCAGCCTCGCACCAGACGAGTGGAAAGATGGCGCAACTGGGCCAGTTCGACCTGCAACTTGCCTTCGTGAGTGCGGGCGCGCTGGGCGAAGATATCGAGGATAAGGCCTGTTCTGTCCACGACCCGGCACTGGAACAGACGCTCCAGGTTGCGCTCCTGGGCGGGGGTCAGGGCATGGTTGAAGATGACCACGTCGGCGTCCAGCATCTGGACCTGGGACGCGATCTCTTCCGCCTTGCCGCTGCCGACAAAAAATTTGGCGCTGGGTGCGCTGCGACTGGTGGTGATCACCCCCAGTGCATTGACCCCGGCCGAGCTCACCAGCATCTTGAGCTCGTCCAGATCCTCCCGCTCGCCCTCATCGCTGAAGTTGACATGTACCAGAACGGCCTGTTCACCAGCTTCGTAACGGTCAAACAAGCGCTTGCTCCTTGACAGGTATCATGATGGATCTGAGTTGGCGAGTGAACTCGCCGCAGGATATCACGCCTCGGCTTCACCCTGCTCTTCACCGGCGGCGCCCGGGGCGTGCTGGTGATGGTTGACGGCACGGGCCGGCACCACGGTGGAAATGGCGTGCTTGTAGACCATCTGGCTCACGGTGTTCTTCAGCAGAATCACAAACTGGTCAAACGATTCGATCTGCCCCTGCAGTTTGATACCGTTCACCAAATAGATAGAAACAGGAATACGCTCACGGCGCAGCGCATTCAAAAACGGGTCTTGGAGAGATTGCCCCTTAGCCATCTTTCTTTTCCTTATAGTTTGTTGTTTTTAAACACCGGATATTCAATATAACAACCTGATTATACAGGAGTGTCAAGCCGGACCAGCTTGGGCGACGACCCTGGCCAGATTGCCAGACTCACCAGATTCCAACCAGGTCACATCAGGCCAACCGCGCAACCAGGTCATCTGACGCTTGGCCAACTGGCGGGTGGCAACAATACCGCGATAACGCATCTCATCATACTCGACTTCCCCCGCCAGGTAGTCCCACATTTGGCGGTATCCCACGCAGCGAATGGAGGGAAGATCCGGGGTAAGATCCCCCCGCTCGTAAAGCGCCCTGACCTCCTGCTCGAAGCCGCTGCCCAGCATCTTGTCAAACCGCTGTTCGATGCGCTGGTGCAGCACGGCCCGATCCCTCGGCGCGATGGCAAACTGCAGCGCCCGGTAGGGCAGCCCCTCTCCCTGTACCTGGGTCAGCTCGGTGAGGGTCTTGCCGCTGATGCGGTAAACCTCGAGCGCCCGGCACAGGCGCTGGGGATCGTTGGGGTGGATGCGGGCACCGGCCACCGGGTCGATGCGCACCAGTTCGTCGTGCAGCGCCTGCCAGCCGAGGCGGGCAGCATCTTCCTCGATGCCGGCCCGAATGGTGGGATCGGCGGAAGGCAGCGGAGAAAGCCCCTCCAGCAGCGCCTTGAAATAGAGCATGGTGCCGCCCACCAGCAGCGGAATGCGGCCACGGTCGGCGATCTCTTTCATCTCCCGCAGGGCATCCTTGCAAAAATCCGCCGCCGAATAGCTCATGGCGGGATCCAGGATGTCGATCAGCCGATGCGGGGCCTGCGCCAGCTCGGCTGGCGTCGGCTTGGCGGTGCCTATGTCCATGCCGCGATAGATGAGCGCAGAGTCCACGCTGATGATGTCGCAGGGCAGGGCCTGGCACAGTTCAATGGCGAGATCCGTCTTGCCGGAGGCCGTCGGCCCCATCAGAAAAATTGCAGTCGGCAAGTCAGCCACGTTAAACACTCCCTTCGGCCGCCCCTTCACGGGCGAGCCGGCATAAAACTGGTCATATGGATGCAACAGACGACGAGACGCCGTCAGTTGCCATCGGCAAACTCGGCCAGCACGTTCGCCAGCGACAACGGGCGCACCATGCGAACGTCTGCCAGTTGGTCACTGAAATCGGCAACAAGTTCCGTCAACAACCGGGTGGCAGTGGCAAAATCGTATATTTTTTCGGCACTTATGCCTTGTTCCACCAACCACTGGCATAGTACCCCAGCCTGCGCGTCGGCATCACTGTCAGATCCGCTCTCGACCAGTTGCAACAATTCGGGTAAGAGGCGGGCCAGATCGGTCTGGCGCAGCAGGGCGGGCACCCGAGTCAGGATCATGGTGTCGCGCCCCCCGCTTTTCAACTCCAGCCCCATGCGTTTGAGCAGGCGTTCCCGCTCCTCCACCAGGGCTACCAGGTTTTTCGGCAACTTGAAGGAGACCGGCAGCAATAGAGGCTGGGCCGCCAGCCCCTGGCCCCAGGCATCCAGCAGCCAGTGGCGCAACAACAGACGCTCGGCGCGCACCAGGGAGAGCAGCGCCAGCTGCCCCTGACGCTCCATCAGCAGATAGGCCTGCTCGACCAGGCTCAGGGCGCGCCACTCCCCCGTTCGGGCTGGCGTCTCGACGGCACCGCTCTCGGCTCCGGGCCGGGATGCCGGCGTCGCCACCTCGGGCAGGGTGGTGAGCAAGGCGCCCATGCCTCGCATCGCGGCCCGGCTCGGGGGTTCGGGAGGCTGGTAGTGTCCTCCCCTGCCACCACCGCCTTCCCGCACGCCGTCGCCATCTCGTGCAGGGGCAGGAGCCCGATAGCCGTGTTCGGCACCGTACCACTCGGTGCGCGGCGCCTGACCCGGATAGGTGATCTCCGGGCTGCCCGGCAGCTCGACCTGGGTCTCGGCCAGGGGTTCATCGGTGGCGCTCCCTGCTCCGTCCTGGCGCAGGGCGGTAAACAGCGCCTGGAAGATAAAATCGTGGATGAGACGCGCCTGATGGAAACGCACTTCGTGCTTGGCCGGATGGACGTTGACGTCCACCTGGCGGGGATCCAGCTCGATATAAAGCACATAGGCCGCGAAGCGATCGGCGGGCAGCAGCTCGTCATAGGCCTGGCGGATGGCGTGATTGATGAGCTTGTCCCGCATCATGCGGCCATTGACATAAGTGTATTGCAGGTCGTTCTGCGGCCTGGCCCCTGCCGGAGTGGCCAGCCAGCCCCACAACCGCACGTCGCTGTGTTCGCTCGATACCGCCAGGGCATGGTGCATGAAGGGGGAGCCGCAGACGGCGGCAAGGCGGCGCTCCTGCTCCGCCACCGTGTTGGCCGCCTTGTACTGGCGCACCACTTTGCCGTTGTGACGCAGGATCAGGGTGGCGTCGAAGCGGGAGAGCGCGATGCGGCGCACCAGTTCGTCGATGTGGGCAAATTCGGTCTTTTCGCTGCGCATGAACTTGCGCCGCGCCGGGGTGTTGAAGAAGAGATCCACCACCTCCACCGTGGTGCCCACCGGGTGGGCCGCCGGCTTGACGGTGACGCTCATCTCACGCCCTTCCGCCTGGGCCTGCCAGGCCTCGCTCTGCTCTGCCGTACGGGAGGTGAAGGTGAGGCGGGAGACGGAGCTGATGGAGGCGAGCGCCTCCCCGCGAAAGCCCAGGCTGTTGATCCCTTCCAGATCGTCCAGGGTCGCCACCTTGGAGGTGGCGTGGCGCGACAGCGCCAGCACCAGCTCATCCCTGGCGACACCGCAGCCGTTGTCACGAATGCGGATAAGCTTGGCGCCTCCCTTGTCGATGTCGATCTCGACCCGGTCAGCCCCCGCATCCAGGCTGTTTTCCACCAGCTCCTTGACCACGGAGGAGGGCCGCTCCACCACCTCACCGGCAGCAATCTGGTTGGCCAGAATCGGCGGCAATATACGGATTGGCATCGCTTGCTCCTGCAGATGAAAAAGGGGAAGAGGTGGACCTGGCGCCATCAATGCTCACCGCCCCTCCCTGCCATCGGCAGAGAAGGGCGGCGTTCTTCACCCGCGCTATTTTCGCGGAATATAGAGCACCTGCCCTATCTGGATGTCCCGCGACTTAAGCTTGTTGATCTCCACCAGTCGCGCCTGACTCACCCCATGTTTCTCGGCGAGCCGGGAGAGACTCTGACCACGGGTGACCACGTGGCGGATCATGTTGGACTTGTCGTTGCTCTGCACGCTGGCTACCGGCGCACTCGGCTCCTGGGCTGCGACCTTGTAAGGTTTGATCACGCCGGCACCGGAGGCGCTGCCGACGCTGCTGACCGGGGCGCCGCCCTCACCGACGCGATAGGGCTCGCTCGCCGGCATCCGGTTGGTCACGACCTGCTGCGTTGGCTGGGCAGCCGGCTTGCTGACAGCGACCGGCTTGTTGGCAGGCGCCTGACGCGGCGGGGCAGCAACCTGGCCCTTGCCGGTGAGCATGGGCCCCTTGGTCGGATGACTGCGGTAATAGTTGCGGATCCCCTCGAAGATGGCCCGGGCCAGCTGATCCTGATAGCTGGCGGTGGCCAGCAGCTTCTCCTCGGCGTGGTTCGAGATAAAGCCCGTCTCCACCAGTACCGAGGGGATGTCCGGCGCCTTCAGCACCGCCAGACTCGCATGTTCCGGCGCCTTCTTGTGCAATCTGGCCACCCGCCCGAGCGAGCGCAGGATCTGGCGGCTGACGTCATAGCCTTCGGCCCTGGACTTGTCCATGGAGAGATCCAGGAAGGTCTGCGCCAGATAGGGGTTGGGATCAGACTCGGCCAATACCTTGCCAACGCCTCCCAGCAGTTCCCCCTGTTTCTCCTGCTTCTCGAGCCAGCTACCCATCTCGCGGTTGGCGCGGTTGGTCGACAGCACCCAGACGGAGGCGCCGCGAGGAGTCGAGTTGTGGAAGCTGTCGGCATGCACTGACACCAGCAGGTCTGCCTTGGCCTTGCGGGCAATCTCGGAGCGTTTGTTGAGATCGACGAAGTAGTCGCCACGGCGGGTCAGCACGGCGCGCATGCCGGGCTCCCGGTCGATGAGGGTCGCCAGCTTCTGGGAGACCGCCAGGGTCACCCGTTTCTCGTAGGTGCGGCGCGGGCCGATGGAGCCCGGGTCTTCCCCGCCGTGACCAGGATCGATGGCGATGACGATGGCCTTGCCGTGCCCCCCGACGGGAGCGGGCTGCGCCGCAGCGCTCCCCTTCTCTTCATAGGGAAGATCGATCACCAGACGGTGGCCATAGGGACCTGCCGGCGCCAGCGGGAAGACCACCGGCTTGATGGCAGAGCCGAGATCCAGCACCAGTCGCAGGCCGCCCTTCTCCAGCGGCGTGCTCTCGCGGATCTTGCGCACCAGCTCGCTCTTGTTCTCGATGCGGGCCAGGTTGGTGGCGTTGCTCGCCCCTTTCAGGTCGATGACCAGACGGTTCGGACCGGTCAGGGTGAAGTAGTTGAAATTGGGGGCGCTGCTCATGTCGAGCACCACCCGGGTGTTGTCCGGTGATGGCCACACCCGCACACTCTTGAGCTGATTGGCCCAGGTGGGCAATGCCATCAGGGAGAGAACAAAAACAAGGATCACGCGCACTGAGATGACAACCGTTCCAGAATGGCTTCGCCGATAGCAGTGCGGGCATCAATCTGCACCGCGCGCTGCTCGTTTGCATAACTCAGGGTGATCTCGAGATCCGGGGCTGGCAGCCAGCCCTCGCCCTTCTCTGGCCACTCCACCAGGCAGAGGGTATCGGCGGCGAAATAGTCGCGAATGCCCATGAACTCCAGCTCTTCCGGGTCGGCCAGTCGATAGAGATCGAAGTGATAGACCTGCCACTGGGCAAGCTCATAGGGCTCCACCAGGGTATAGGTCGGACTCTTGACCTTGCCCTCATGACCCAGTCCCTGCACCCAGCCTCGGGTCAGGGTGGTTTTGCCGGCCCCGAGGGCACCGTGCAGAAATACCGTGGTGGCCTGTTGGCACGCCTTTGCCAGACGGCCACCCAGCGCCACTGTTGCTGCCTCGTCCGGCAGTGTCATCATCAAGGTTTTTGCCATGTTCTTCTTGTTACTTGTTACTGTGTCGGATTGACCAGACGACGGATCCAGGGCAGCAGATCCGATGCCAGCATGCCCCTCTCACCCTCGGCAGCGGCCAGATCGGCGGCCTCTGCGTGGATCACGGCCCCGAGTCGGGTGGCCATGCCCGCAGACCAGCCCTGAGCCAGAAGGGCGGCGATTATACCAGACAAGAGGTCACCCATGCCGCCACTGGCCATGCCGGGGTTGCCCTCGTCGCACAGGGAAATGCGCCTGCCGTCGCAGATGAGCGACCCCGCCCCCTTGAGCAACACCACACCACCGTAGCGCTGTTGCAGTCGCGAGACGGCCGCAAACCTGTCCCCCTCGACCTCGGCGATGGAGCAACCCAGCAGGCGAGCCGCCTCCCCGGGGTGGGGCGTGAGCACCCAATTATCCTGATGACGGGGGGCCTGCGCCAGCCAATTCAATCCATCGGCGTCCAATACCAGTGGCACGGCGGCTCCGATGCCCTGTTCGAACCGGGCCCGGCCCCACCCATCCTGACCGAGCCCGGGGCCCAGTACCTGCACCGATGCCCACCCTTCATCCATGTCCGCTGGGCATCCCATCAGCTCGGGTTGAACCAGGCTGGCCGCCGGGCAATCCGGGTGCTGGCGCAGGCGTACCAATCCCGCCCCCGCCCGCAGGCAGGCCTGACCCGCCAGCAGAATGGCCCCCTGCATGCCGAGGTTCCCCCCCGTCAGCAGTACCTTGCCGCTGTGTCCCTTGTGAGCCGAGCGCCTGCGCGGGGTCAGCAACCCCTTGAGGCTGGGATAATCGATCCGCTCGGCAGCGGGAACCCGTTCCTCCCCCGGCGTCACTCCCAGGGGATCCCGGTCGAGGTGGCCGACTCCGTCCACCCCGTCGGCGGTGAGCATGCCCTGCTTGATGCCGATGAAAGTGAGGGTGCGGGTGGCACGCACCAGTGCGCCCATGGCGCGGCCGGTGTCGGCATTGAGACCGGAGGGGAGATCCACCGCCAGCACGGGCGCGTTCAAGCCATTGATTGTTGCGACGATCTTTGTCATTGACGAGGAGAGGGGAAGCTGGACGCCGGTACCGAGCAGTGCGTCTATGACCAGATCCGGCGGCGGCAGCGTGGCGGGAAGCAGATCCTCGGCCATGGTCACGCCCCCCCCCGATGCGAGCCACTCTTCGGCAGCCCGCCTGGCATCTCCCCTCAGCAGGCCGGGAGCCCGGGCGGCAATCACCAGAGGCTCGAGGCCGATGCGCCGGGCAAGGCGGGCCAGCACGTAGCCATCCCCACCGTTGTTGCCAGGGCCGACGAAGATCCACCACTGACGGCTGTCGGGCCAGTGGTGACAGGCATAGTTGCACAGCGCAGTCCCGGCCCGCTCCATCAGCACATAGAGGGGAAGCCCCTCCTGCTCGGCCCAGCGCCGTTCCATGCTGCGGATCTGCTCGGCCCGCCACAGGGGTTGTGCTAGACTCTCCCACTCATTTTTGCGGATAGCGTCCCCGAACACCTCTACCATGACGGCCCCCACGTTTCATCATCCCATGACCCGGCAACTGGCACGCCATATTGCCGCCCTGCGCCTGCCACACTCCTGCAGGCAGAGGGAGGATGCTGCATGACGGCTGCCGAACTTGCGCAACTGGCCCACGATATCAAGCTCTGGGCAAGGGAGCTAGGATTTGACCAGGTCGGCATCGCCGACACCGACCTCACCCTGGAAGAGCCAAGGTTGCAGGCCTGGCTGGATGCCGGTTATCACGGGACCATGGACTACATGGCGCGCCACGGCATGATGAGGGCCCGCCCCCACGAGCTGTTGCCGGGCACCTTGCGGGTCATCTCGGTGCGGATGAACTACCTCCCGTTCGAGGCGGGCTTTGCCGCCACCCTGCGCGATCCCACCCTCGGCTACATCAGCCGCTATGCCCTCGGCCGCGACTACCACAAGGTGCTGCGCAACCGGCTCAAACAGTTGGGGGAGCGCATCGAGCTGCGGTGCGACACCCTATTGCAGGCAGCGGGACAAACCCTGGGCGAGTGGCGCCCCTTTGTCGACTCGGCCCCTATTCTGGAAAGGCCGCTGGCGGCCAAGGCCGGCCTTGGCTGGGTGGGAAAGCACTCGCTGCTGATCAACGAGTCCGCCGGCTCCTTCTTCTTTCTGGGAGAATTGCTCATCGCCCTGCCGCTGCCCGTGGATACCCCGGTGGAGAAGGAGCTGTGTGGCAAGTGCGTGGCCTGCATCAATATCTGCCCCACCGGTGCCATCATCACCCCCTATGTGGTAGACGGACGGCGCTGCATCTCCTATCTCACCATCGAGAATGACGGCCCCATTCCCGAGGAGTTCAGGCCGCTCATGGGCAATCGCATCTATGGCTGTGACGACTGCCAGCTCATCTGCCCCTGGAACCGCTATGCGGATGCGAGCCCGGAGCCCGATTTCACTCCGCGCCCCAATCTGCACCGCCCGCCCCTCTTGACCTTGTGGGGCTGGAGCGAGGCCGAATTTCTCAAGCACACTGAAGGCAGCCCCATCCGCCGCATCGGCTATCAGCGCTGGCGCCGCAACCTGGCGGTAGCCCTTGGCAACGGACCGGCCAGCAGCGAGGTCCTGGCCGCCCTGCAACAGGCGCTGCCTGAGGCGGCGCCCATGGTGGCCGAGCATATCGAGTGGGCGCTGGCGACCCTGGCCAAGCGTCAGCAGGAAGAGAATAAAAAGACGCGATTGCTGATCCGCTGCATCGAAAAAGGTCTGCCGGATCACGCATAAGTGATCTGGCACTTGCCGGATCGCAGCCATTTTTTCATGCTCTGCCGACCATTGAACATCGGCACAATAAAAGGAAGATTCTGATGCAGATGCTGGGAGTAGATATTGGGGGGTCCGGGATCAAGGGCTGCCTGGTCGACACCGAAACCGGGGAGCTGATTGGCGAACGCCACCGCATCGCCACACCGCAACCGGCAACCCCGGCCGCCGTGGCACACACCCTCAAGGCGCTGGTCGAGCACTTCCAATGGAAGGGTCCCGTGGGGTGCGGTTTTCCCGCCACCATCCACAACGGCATCGCCAAGAATGCCTCCAACATCGACAAGAGCTGGATTGAGACCGATGCCGCCCACCTGTTTGCCGATGTGACCGGCCTGCCCTGCCATGTCCTGAACGACGCCGATGCGGCCGGTCTGGCGGAGATGCGCTTTGGCACCGGGCAGGATCGCCAGGGGGTCATCATTCTCATCACCGTCGGCACCGGCATCGGTACCGCCGTCTTCGTCAATGGCCAGTTGCTGCCCAATACCGAACTGGGTCACCTGATGCTGGAAGGCATGGTGGCCGAACACTATTGCTCCGATGCGGTGCGCAAGCGCGAGGATCTTTCCTGGGGCCGCTGGGGCAAACGTTTCAACAAATACCTGGCTCGCCTGGAGTTTCTGTTCTCCCCCGACCTCTTCATCCTGGGGGGCGGCAGCGCCGCCAAGCTCGACAAGTTCATCGACAAGATTGAGACCCGGGCTCCCCTGGTGGCGGCCGCGAACCTCAACCAGGCCGGCATCATAGGCGCCGCCCTCTATGGCGCGGCCCGGCAAGGGAGCTGACCGCCAGCAACATCAGAAGACCCGGCCCGTGCCGGGTCTCTCTCATTCGGGCTCAGAGATCGTCGAGGCGATGAGCACCGTGTACCAGACGGGTCAGGCGGGATTGGGCCATGGAGGCCAGGGCTTTCAGCAGCGCCGCCGTGTCGGGCGTGGGGCACTCCCGGGCCAGACGTTCCAGCTCGCCGATGAGCCTCTCCTCCTGGCGTGACACCAGGGCCACTATCTCCGCGGGCTGGGTTGTGGCGGGCAGCGCCAGACGATCCCCCTCGGCCAGCAGATCCTCGCCAAACCCCTGATCCAGCCAGGTCTCCTTCACCGCGCTTCCCATCTGCTCGCGATAATCGTGCAGATGAGCCGCCGCGGCATCCTCCCGCCCTTGCAGATAGGCCAGCAACATCCTGCTGCGCTCAGCATCCACCCGGGGGATCTGGCGCCCGTAAATGCGCCCTTGCCGATGATGAAGCTCCTCGAGATAGAGCATCAGGTCCTTGATCTGTTGGAATCGCATCTCGCCTCCCTCCTGGCATCCACCTGCAGCCAGTATAGGGAGCTGGCATGTCGACACGGCCACGAACTGGTCATTTATTGTTCTGCATCAAGGAGATGGAAAAGAAAGCAGAAAAAGAGACGGCAGGAGGAAGGGGAAACCGGCAGCGATGCTGCCCGGACGACCGGGCACCTTGTCCGAAGGGGAGGCATCAAATCGACGACATAAAAGGTATTTACCAGCATATATTCGGACTAGAGTCATCAAATCGGAATCTAATATTGATGCTGGTGGTTATACCTCCACACCATAGTCAAATGGCGGGAATCCTTATCCATTTTTTAGACGTCTAGACGTAAAAACATGCGTTGACACAGCCATCCGGACATCTTAGCATCATCCTCCATGATGACAGAGCTACCCAGTGAAACCTCTGCCCAATTTACCCGCCTGTAGCGCCCTGTGCTTTAAGGCTGTTAGCACGGAAGAATCCATGATTAAGTTGATCGGTCTCAACAAAGTCTACGGTAAAGGCAGTGATGCCGTGCACGCCCTGCGTGACGTGAGCCTGCATGTGCCCCAAGGCAAGATCTTCGGGGTGATCGGTGCCTCCGGTGCCGGCAAGAGTACCCTCATCCGCTGCGTCAACCTGCTGGAGCGCCCCACCGAGGGGCAGGTCATCGTCGATGGCCAGGACCTGGTCGCCCTCAGCGAGCGGGATCTGACTCAGGCTCGCCGCCAGATCGGCATGATCTTCCAGCACTTCAACCTGCTGGCCTCTCGCACCGTCTCCGCCAACATCGCCTTCCCGCTGGAGCTGGCGGGCTGGAGCAAGGACAAGATCCAGAGCCGGGTCAGCGAACTGCTGGCCCTGGTCGGGCTGGAAGCCCGTGCCCACGCCTATCCGTCCGAGCTCTCCGGCGGGCAGAAGCAGCGCGTCGCCATCGCCCGTGCCCTGGCACCGGCTCCCAAGGTCCTGCTGTGTGACGAGGCAACCTCGGCCCTCGACCCCCAGACCACCCGCTCGATCCTGACCCTGCTCAAGGAGATCAACGTCAAGCTGGGGCTCACCATCCTGCTCATCACCCACGAAATGGACGTGGTGAAGGGGATCTGCGACGAAGTGGCCATCATCAGCGACGGCCGTCTCATCGAGCAGGGGGAAGTGGCCTGGTTCTTCAGCAATGCCAAGACCCAGCTGGCCCGGGATTTCATCCACTCCACCATCCACCTGGAAGTGCCCCAGGAGTATCAGGATCGGATGAGTAGCGACCGGGTGCCCGGCAGCTATCCCCTGGTGAAGCTCGGCTTTACCGGGACCACGGTGGATTCGCCGCTGATTTCCGAGGCGAGCCGCCGTTTCAACATCGACATCAGCATCCTGAGCGCAGACATCGAATACGCCGGTGGCGTCAAGTTCGGCTTCCTGCTGGCGGAACTGTTCGGGGACGAGGCCCAGTGCGAGGCCACCCAACAGTTCCTCATCGACAACCACATTCAGCTGGAGGTAATGGGTTATGTCCGAAGCAATGATTAATCTGCTGATTTCGGCTCTGGGCGACACCCTCATCATGGTGTTTGCCTCCGCCCTGTTCGGCTGCCTGCTCGGCCTGCCGCTCGGCGTGGCGCTGCACGTGACCAAGGCGGGCCAGATCCTGGCCAATCCGCTGCTCAACAAGGTCCTGGGCGTCATCGTCAACGTCGGTCGATCGGTGCCCTTCATCATTCTGCTGGTCGCCATCATTCCGTTGACCCGCTTCATCGTCGGCACCAGCATCGGCACCATCGCCGCCATCGTGCCGCTGACCGTGGGCTGCATTCCCTTCATCGCCCGCCTGGTGGAAGGGGCCCTGATGGAGGTGCCTGACGGCCTGCTGGAAGCGGCCAAGGCCATGGGGGCCAAGCCCCTGCAAATCATCGCCAAGGTGCTGCTGCCCGAGGCCCTGCCGGGGATCCTCAACAGCGTCATCATCACCCTCGTCACCCTGGTGAACTACTCCGCCATGGCTGGTGCCATCGGAGGCGGTGGTCTCGGTGATGTGGGTATTCGCTACGGCTACCAGCGTTTCGATCCCACCGTCATGCTGGTCACCGTGGTCATTCTGGTGGTGCTGGTTCAACTCATCCAGAGCGCGGGTGAGCGCCTGGTCAAACAATGTGATCATCGTTAATCGTCGATTTCTGACAGGAGGTTTTTATGAAATTGGGCATCAAATCCGTTGCGGCTGCGCTGCTGGCAACCCTGGTACTGGTCGGTTGCGGCCAGAAGGAAGAGAACAAGACCCTGAAGGTGGGCGCCATCGCCGGTCCCGAGACCGAGCTGGTTGAGACCGCGGCCAAGGTGGCCAAGGAAAAATACGGCCTGACCGTCGAAGTGGTCACCTTCTCCGACTACGTCACCCCGAACGTGGCCCTGAACGACGGCAGCGTCGACGTCAACGCCTTCCAGCACAAGCCCTACCTGGATGCCCAGATCCGTGATCGCGGCTTCAAGCTGGTGCCGGTCGGCAACACCTTCGTCTACCCGATCGCCGGTTACTCCAAGAAGGTCAAGGCCCTGTCCGAGCTGAAAGACGGTGCCCAGATCGCGGTGCCGAACGATCCGACCAACCTGGGTCGTTCCCTGATCCTGCTGGAGAAGCAGGGCCTGCTGAAGCTGAAAGAGGGTGCCGGTCTGGAAGCAACCGTACTGGACATCGCCAGCAACCCGCGCAACTTCAAGATCGTCGAGCTGGAAGCCGCACAACTGCCGCGCTCCCTGGAAGACGTGGATCTGGCCATCATCAACAACACCTTCGCCGGTCAGATTGGTCTGACCCCGACCGAGAACGGCCTGTTTGTCGAAGACAAGGAGTCCCCCTACGTCAACCTGATCGTTGCTCGCGAGAACAACAAGGACGACGAGAAGGTCAAGGAGTTCGTCCAGTCCTTCCAGACCGACGAGGTCTTCAAGAAGGGAACCGAACTGTTCAAGGGCGGTCTGGTGAAAGGTTGGTAATCACTCACTCTGGAAAAAAGGCCACGTCAAGCGTGGCCTTTTTTTTTACCCCCGTTATGATAGCCGCAAGCACGGCAACACGAAAAACAGAACAACAATGAAGAAATGGTATCTGGCCTACTGCAAACCCAAGGAAGAGGCCCGCGCCCGCGCCCATCTGGCAGCCCAGGGCGTTGAATCCTATTACCCCATGGTCGAGATTGAAAAACTGCGGCGAGGCAAGCGCGTGCCCCAGCGCGAGCCCATGTTCCCCAACTATCTCTTCATCTACGTGGATCTGGAAGAGGTCACCCCGGTCACCCTGAAATCGACCCGGGGCATCAGTCGCATCATCCACTTCGGCAAGGAGTGGACCCCCGTCAGCAGCCAGCTGATCTACCGGCTCATGAGCCGGGACGACAGCGACGAGGCGCGCGCCAGCTATGCCCGTCTGCCGACCCAGGGAGACAAGGTACTTATCGAATCCGGCCCCCTCGCCGGGTTTGAAGCCATCTATCTGGAGCCGGATGGCGAAAAGCGGGCCATCCTGCTGGTCAACCTGCTCAACCAGGAGACCTGCAGCAGCTTCGAAAACCAGGCCTTCCGCCGCCTGGAGTGACCCGTCCTGTCGGCAGAAAGAGCCACAGGGCAGTACACAAGACACCATCCCCCTGATTCCGAACGGTCAGGACCGCACCTGCGACGTGCATCCTTCCACCACCAGGTTATCGGGCCGAAAAAAACGGGGCAGACCCAGAGGTCTGCCCCATTTTTCTCTCCCTTGCGTCAGGCATCCAGTTCGAAGCGGCTGATGGCCGATGTCAGTCTCCCGGTCTCCCGGGTCAGGCGGGCGGCGATCTGCTCCCCCTGCTGGCCATGCTCGCTGGACTGATGGCTGAGCCCGGCAATCTCCTCCACCGTGCCCGCCACCTCCTGCGCCGCCCTTGACTGCTGCTCGGTGGCGGTGGCGATGGCGGCAAGCTGGCCGCTGAGATCCTGCACCAGCGTCGCCATCGACTCCAGGGTCTCGGTCACCGAGGCCACGGCGCCGCGCCCCTGCTCCACCAGCAGGGTGCCGCTGCCCACGGTATCCGCGGTCTCCCGGGTCTGCTGCTGGATGCTGGCAATGGTCTGGTTGATCTCCATGGTCGATGCGCTGGTGCGGCTGGCCAACTGCCTCACTTCATCGGCCACCACGGCAAATCCCCGTCCCTGCTCACCGGCCCGCGCCGCCTCGATGGCCGCATTGAGTGCCAGCAGATTGGTCTGCTCGGCGATAGTGGCGATCACTTCGGTGACCCTCCCCACCTGCTCGCTCTGGCTGCTGAGCTGCGTCATCGCCTGGTTTGCCTGGGCAATCATGGCACCAATCTGCGCCATGGTGGTCCCCATGCGGGCGAGGGCTTGCTCTCCCTCCCTTGCCTGTTGCTCGGTCTGGCGAGCCGCTCCCGCCGCGTCCGCAATGTTGCCCGCCACATCCCGGGTACTGACCGACATCTGCTCGATGGCGGCTGCCACCGCATCGAGCCGCTGATTCTGGCTCGCCAGATCATCCACGATGGCATTGGTGGTCTGGCCCACTTCGCGGCCAGCCCCTTCCACCTGACCGACCGCCCCCTGGATCTCCCCCACCAGCTCGCGCAGCTGTGCCGACATTCGGTTGATGGAGCCCGTGAGCCCTCCCAGCTCATCCTGACGAAGCACGGGCAAGGGGGTGACGGGGAGGCGGCCATCGGCCACCAGGCCCGCCCGTTTCACCAGGCTGGCGATGTCCCGGGTCAGGCGCCGGCTGAACAGCAGGGCCACCAGGGTACCCAGCAGGATGACGCTGGTGGTGGCCAGCAGCAGGGTGCGATGAATGGTCTGACTGGCGGCCGCCATCTCCCCCGCCATCTTGTCCACCTCGGCACGGGTATGGGTCACCTGGGTCGCCAGCTGATCCGCCAGCCGGGTCAGGGCGGGCTCTATCTCGGTGGCCATCAGGTGGTTGGCCCTGTCCCAGTCCGGGGCCTGGCGCTTCTCGATCACCTGACCGACCAGCTCTGCAAAGGGGGCTGACATCTCTTCAAAGAGCGTCCAGAGCCCCTTTTGTGCCTCGGTGAAGTTGGCCTCTTGCTGTTTCAGCTCGGCCACCCGCTGCTGGTGAAACTGGTAGTAGTCCCGGTACTTGTCCAGGTACTCCTTCTCCCCCGAGATGAGGAAATCCCGCAGGGCGGAGAGCGCATTGCCCAGGCTGTTGTAGGCATCCCCCACCTGCTTGAGCAGCAGGCGCCTGTCACCGGGCAACGTCGCCTGGGGCGTCGCCACCTCTTCATTGGCAAAAGACTGCAACTGATCGAGGGCCGATTCCGCCAGGGGGCCGGCCTCGAGCAGCATCAGGGTGTGGGCGGGCAGGTTCTCTTCGGTGTGAGCCAGGGCCCACACCTGTGACTGTGCCCCCTTGAAACCCTTGAGTGCCCGGGTCAGGTCGGGGGTGAAACGCTGGCGCTCGATGGCGTGCCAGGCTTCTTCCCACTCCTGTTTGATGCGATCACCCTGTGCCGGATCCTTGCCGAGGATGAGATAGGCCCGCAGGGATGAAACGGTGGCAATCAGGGCTTTCTGGCTCGCCTCGTCCCGCTGCAGGGCGGGCAGGGCCTGGGCCAGCAAGGCATCTTGCGAGCCTTCGATCCGGCCGAGCTGATGATAGACAAGGGCGGAGGAGAGAATGATGAGCAGGTTGATAAAACAGAAGCTCAACAACAACTTGCTTGATATTTTCATGGCCATCCTTGGAATTCGTCGGGCATCCTGCCCGGGATTAGCGTCTGATGAGCGCGGGCAAACGAGCCTGCCAACCCTGATGCCACCCCATCAGCTCCTCGCGGGGCATGGGGCGGGCGGAGAAGAAGCCCTGGCATTGATCGCACCCCAGCTTCGCCAGCAATTGCCAGGTCGCCTCATCTTCGACCCCCTCGGCCACCGATTTCAAGCCCAACTTGCGAGCCAGCTCGATGCTGGACTCGATGATGGCTAGGCGAGAGGGATCTTCATAGCAGCGATCCACGAAGGATCTGTCCAGTTTCAACTCGGTAAAGGGGAGCAGGGCGAGCTGCTGCATGGAGGAGTAGCCGGTCCCGAAATCATCGATGGAGAGACCAAAACCGTGCATCCGCAAGCGGGTCAGCACCTCCAGCGACTTGCCAAGATCCTTGACGAAGGCGCTCTCGGTCACTTCGAGGGTGATGAGCTCGGGGTTGATGCTCCAGCGCTGGCAGTGGCTGAGCAGGGTGTTGCACAGATCCCCCTCGATGAGGGAGGTGGTGGAGAGGTTCATCGACAGGTTCAGGGAGAGCCCGGTCTTCTCCCACAGGTGGCCGTCCCGCAGCGCCTTGCCGATGATCACCTCGGTGAGCGGGTCGATGAGCCCGTTGTGCTCCGCCAGCGGGATGAAACGGGCTGGCGAGATGAGGCCATATTCGGGGTGCTGCCAGCGGGCAAGCGCCTCCATGCCGAGCCACTCCCCGTTGTGAAAACCCACCTTGGGTTGATACCAGGGCAGCAACTGGTCCTGATCCAGCGCCCGGCGCAGCTCATCCAGGGTCAGGTGATAACCATCCTCTTCCTGGCTGCGTACCTGCTGGGGCCGCCAGGCACCGATGAGCTGCGCGATCTGCTGGGGAGACGCGGGTTTCTCGATGCGCCCCAGCACCTGCAGGCCATAGGCCCGGCTCATGCGCAGCACGGCATCGACCACGTCATCCTCCAGGGCGCTGCACAGCACGATGCCGCCGCGAAACCCGCCAAGGGAGAGGCGGCGCAGCAGCGCCATGCCATCCATGCCCGGCATGCGCAGATCGCAGAACAGGATGTCGACCCTGTGGTGCTGGCACTGTGCCAGCGCCTCCTCCCCGTCCTGCGCCTCCAGCAGGTTGCCGTAGCCCAGTCCGCGGATCTGGTGCATCAGGGCCTTGCGCTGGAAGTTGTGATCCTCCACCACCATGATCGCCAACTCATGCCGTGCGCTATTCATCGAGCCATAACCCCGTTTCACCTCTGATAGAGTCCATCAATGCCTGTACCGCCCTGGCCAGGTCATCGAGCTTGTCCAGTTGTTTCAATCTGGCCGCCGCCTCCAGCCGGGCCGCCTCCTCTGCCAATGCCTGCTGTCCTACCATGCGCGCGGCCCCCTTGATGCGATGTGCCGTCTCCACCAGCGCCTGGGTATCCTGGCTGGCCAGCGCCAGCCTCATGTCCTCGCCATCCTGCTCGTTGGCTTCCAGGTATTCGCTGGCCATGCTGCGAGCCACCGCCTCATCCCCGAACAGGGTCAACCAGCTTATGCCTGGCAGCTGAACCCTGGCTTGCCGGGGCGCCTCCGAGGCGAGCTGTTCTTCCTGAGTCGGCAACCAGCGTCCCAGGGTCTGGCTCAGGGCATCCAGGCTGTAGGGCTTGAACAGCATGTCGTTCATGCCGGCATCACGCATCTGCTGGCTCGCCTCCTCAGAGGTATCGGCCGTCACCCCGATAATGGGAGCACTGTCCCCGGCATCCCGCAAGGCTCGCGTGAGGGCATAGCCATCCATCACCGGCATGTGGCAGTCGGTCAGCAGCAGGGCGAAGTCCTGCCCCTGCCAGGCGCGCAGCGCCTCCTCGCCATCTTCCACCACCTCGGATTCGAGCCCCAGGATCGCGAGCTGCCTCGTCAGCAATGCCCGGTTGACGGGGTGATCATCCGCCACCAGCACCCGCCCCCTGAGCTTCTCCCCCTCCATCCCCATCGACTGGCTCGCCTGCTGGTTGAACAGTGACTGGCAGGTTTCCAGCAACAGATCGGGGTAGAGAGGCGATTGTCCCAGTCGCCACCAGGCGTCGCCCCCCATGCGTCCCCGCAGGGCCTCATGGGGAGAGAGTACTATGCCCTTGAGGTTCGAACGCTGCAAACAGGCCAGCCAGTCACTGCCAAGGGCCTGCTCCAGGTGATTCTCCTGCGCCAGCAGATGCCCCTCGAGGGGCTGCTGCCAATGGTGTGCCTCCATGCGAACCAGTCTGGCGCCCAGCCTGGCCATCACCGATTCCAGCCCCTCATCCTCCCCAAACCACCACCATACCTGACCGGTCAGGGGCGGCGCTTCCCACTGGCACTCGGCCAGGGGCAGCGTGAAGGTCGCGCAGGTGCCCATTCCGGGGGTACTTTCCAGGGTCAGGCTCCCCCCCATTTTCTGGGTGAGTTGATGACAGATGGCAAGCCCAAGCCCGGTGCCGCCAAACCGGCGATTGGTGTCGGACTCCACCTGCTTGAACGGGATGAAGAGAGTGCGCTGCTGCTCCAGGGCGATGCCTATCCCGGTATCCCGGACCCGGAAGGCCAGCCGGTCGTCTTCATAATCCACCTGGATGGCGATCGCCCCCGCCTCGGTGAACTTCACCGCGTTGTTCAACAGATTGGAGATCACCTGCCCCACCCTTATCCCGTCGATGCAGGCCAGTTCCGGCACCGTCTTCCCCCACCGCAGCGTCACGTTGAGCCCCTTGCCATAGGCCAGGGCCGCATGTCCCCGGATGACATCGCAAATCACCGAGGTCAGGCGGCAGTGATGGGGGTGCAGTTGCAACTGCCCGGCTTCCATCTTGGAGAAGTCCAGGATGTCGTTCACCAGATAGAGCAGGTGGTTGGTGGAGGTCGAGATATTGCGCAACATGTAGCGCTGATCGTCATCCAGCGGGCTCATTTGCAGCAGCTCCAGCATACCGTGCATGCCGGAGATGGGAGTGCGAAGCTCATGACTCATGGTGGCGAGGAAGCGGCTGCGCGCCTGGGTCGCCTCCTCCGCCACCCGCCTGGCCTGGCGCAGCTCCAGCTCCTGGCGCTTGAGCTTGGTGATGTCCTGCACCACGCCGTTCAATATGACCCCTTCAAGCCCCTCCTGGTGAACGAAATGACCACGGATCTGCAAATAGCCCGCCTCCCCCTGGCGCCGGATCTCCACCTCGAGATCCAGCGGCTGCATGCTCAGGGCATGACGATCCACCGTGGCCACGAAGTCCTGGTGCGCCTTGCCTGTCAGCCCCAGGATGGAGGCACCGGTGACCGCCATGCCGACCAGGTCCTCTTCGACCCCCACCATCTCCCTGACCCCTTGCGAGGTGTAGAGGAAGTGCCCCTTGCCCGGCCCAAGCCAGTGATACTGATAGACCAGACCCGGCATGCTGTCAGTGATCTGGGTCAGCCGGGTCTGCGCCTCCTGGGCCGCAAACCGCGCCTGCTCCAGCTCGGTCACGTCGGTCAGCACGGTCAGGATCCCGAGCCGCTTGTCATCGGGCCCCGCAAAGAGCCGCTTGGTGTAGATCATCTGGTGCAGGCGATCGTCATCAAACCGGATCTCGCCCCGTCCATGAAGCTCCTCTCCGCTCTCCCAGACGCTGGCATCCTCCTCCATCACCCTGGCACGGATCGACTCGGGCAATCGATCCTGGAGCAACCGCTCATAGGAGCCCGTCAGGTTCTCCCCGCCGAGGAACATCTGCCGATACGCCCGGTTCGTCATTGCCACTTCATAGCGCTCGTTGGTCAGCACCACCTGGTTGGGCAGGGCATCCAGCATCATCTGGACAAACACCAGCTGCTCCTCGAGCCGCCGCTCGGCCTCCCGCCGCTGGCTGATCTGGCGGCGCAACGTCCGGTTCCAGCCCATGAACAGCAAGAGGCAGAGCAGGAAAATGCCGCCGCCGAGGGAGGACCAGAGCAGCACCGTCTTCGGATCCAGTCCCGTCTGTATGGTCAGGGAGAGCCACTTTTTCTCCAGGGCGGAGAGCTCGTCGGGGGGAATGGCGATCAGCACCTTGGTGAGGATCTGCTGCAGCATGGGGTCCTGCAACTGGGTCGCCATGGCGATGGGTACCCGCAGGTCGCTGCCGGAGAAGACCACCTGATAGCGGTCGCTGAATCCCTTTTGCAGCGACTGCTCCAGGGTGGTGGTGCTCATCAGCACATAGTCGACCTTCTGCTGGTCCAGCAGGGGCAGCAATTCGGCATCGCTGGCCACCGGCACGGCGATGGCCCCCACCTCGTTCAGCAAGACCTGCTCCACCGAGCCCCCCACCATGCCCACCCTGTGCCCTTTCAGTGCCCTGGCGGCGGTGAGCTCGGCCATCCCCTGCCTCGCCACGACCACCCGGTTGATCGACGCGTAGTTGGGGGTAAAGCGGGCAAACTGCTGACGCTCCGCGGTAGGAGTCATGGCCGGGATGAGATCCAGCTTGCGATCCTGGAAGAGCGCCATGCTCTGGGCCCAGCTCCGGGTCGGCACCAGGGTGAACTGGAGCCCGGCACGCTGGCTCATCAGTGTCAGCATATCGGCAATAAGCCCCTTGAGCCGCCCCCTGTCGTCCACCTCGCTCATCCCGGGCCAATCCGGGGCAACCCCGTAGCGGATGAC
Organism: Aeromonas sp. MaB10011B; assembly: GCF_017939325.1. Taxonomy (NCBI): domain Bacteria; kingdom Pseudomonadati; phylum Pseudomonadota; class Gammaproteobacteria; order Aeromonadales; family Aeromonadaceae; genus Aeromonas; species Aeromonas sp. MaB10011B. The sequence continues at coordinate 31,760 of NZ_JAGKRK010000018.1, forward strand.
CGGATGTGCTTGCAACCACGCCTGCTCCTGCGGATTGAAGACGATCTCCCTGCTCCTTTTCACCAGGGCATAGTCGAGGATATCCCCCGCCTCCAGAATGGCGCGACGCTCGAGGGGAGAGATATCCTCGAGGGCCCGCTCCAGCAATCCCTGCAAGACATCATTCCTGGGCGCCACGGCCATGGCGAGGGAGGTATCCCTCATCCAGTCGATCCTGGCCAGCGCCATGCCCGCCATGGCTTGCAGCCTGTTCAGCATGGGCAGCTCGGCCAGGTAGGCATCAGCCTTGCCCTCCTTGAGCATGAAGATCGCCTCGTCCCGGCTGTCGGCCGTGATCAGGTTCGATATCCCCAGGCGCAGCAGCTCATCGCAGGCGCTGACACCGAAGACGCAGACCCAGCGCACCCCATAGGCCTCCTCCAGGGAGAGGCTCTCCCGCCCCCCCGTCAGCAGCACGGCGCGGGGCAGTGCCATCAGCTCGGAGGTAAATTGCATCTGCAGGGTGCGGGTCGGGCTCGGTGCCACCCCGATCAACATGTCGACCTTGCCATCCAGCAAGGCCTGCTGGACCGCCGCATTGTTGACGTAGGCACGGTAGCGAAGGCTCACCCCCAGCCTGGCTGCAATCTGGGAGGCGAACTCATCCAGGGGGCCGGTGAAGTTGCCGTGCCCATCGGTATAGACATAGGGTGGCCAGGCCGCCGAAGGCATGCCGACGACCAGTTCATCATGGGTGGCAAGCCAGTGCAGTTCGTCCAGGGTGAAGTTGCTCTGGTCCAGTTGCGCCGGCGCAGCCGCAACCATCAGGCTCCAGAAAGCCAGACCACATAGCAGGATGAGACGACAGCAGCGGCGGAACATTATCAACTCCCATACGAAACGGAGGGGGATCATAGAGTGTTTGGCGCAATGTGCGACAACTAAATTGAGACAATGCTCATCAGGAAAGAAAAATGGCAGGCCCAGGCCTGCCATCCACCAGGTCGGGGGCCATGCCCCCTCCCATCAGGTTATTCGGTTCCCGAGCCGGAAACCGGTTTGAAACTCCCGCTCACGGATGTGGGCGATCTGCACTTCCTTGCCTTCCAGCCCGATGTCTTTGAGCAGGGCAGGTGAAAGATGCAGGTAGCTGACGCGACGCTCCAGCCGGGTGATCCTTTTTTGAACCAGGGTCTCTACGTGGCGCAGCAGGGCGAGTTCGATAGACATAATATTCTCCAGTTGAACGTGCGGTTCCCCCGGAGAGAGGTGATCACCCTGCGGGACAACCGCGGGTGATGAAAAAAGCAGGTGTTACCTGTCCCCTCCACGCGGCAAATAAAGAGCACGAGTCTTCGCGCTGCCAGAGCAGCGAACGAACGCAACGTTGAACATGGAATGTTGCATGGTCGTCTCCTTACCGTGTGAAAGTTGAACAAGTTGCCGCAGTGTAAAAAAACACCGAATTTTACGCAATATCTCTCCCACCCATATGGGTGGAATGCGGCCAAAAAGAGGTTCAGTCAAATCCCTGACAACAGCCGGAACTCCTCCAGTGCATAGGTATCCGTCATGCCGCTCACATAATCGAGCAGCAGCCGCACCCGGTAGTACCACTCCTGCTCGCTCTCCTTTTCGAAACGGGGATCCCGGCTCGCCACCGCCAGCCGGTACGCCTTGAGGTGGCGGGCAGAGAGGCGGTGGAACAGCCGCCGGGCAAAGAAGAGCTCGCTCCCGCCGTTGCCTGCGAGCAGCCGCTCGAACTGGCTGACGGGCAGGGCCAGCAGGCAGGCGTAGGTGGAGAGCACCCCGCGCAGGGCGGCATAGCCTTCCAGCTCCAGCGCCTCCACCTCCGGGCGCATGAACACCAGCTCGCGAGCCACCCGCTTGAGGGTATCGAGTACCCGGGCTGCCGGAGCCTGACCGTGCAGCAGCGCCTGGGGATAGGCCCCGCTCAGGATCTGATCGTGCTCGGCCACATAGGTATGGGCGGCCAGCGCCACCAGATCCCGGGTCAGATGCTGGCGAAAATGGGGGAAGAACCCCCGACCGGAGGCAAGCGCCTCATCGAGCAGGTCGGCCATGTAACCGCCCTCGTCCGCCTCGCGCAGGGCTGCCAGCAGTTCGTTCTGGGTGAGGATGTGCCTGTCCACCGCATCCTCGAGATCGGCGATGCAGTAAGAGATGTCGTCCGCCGCCTCCATGATGTAGACCAGCGGATGACGGCACCCCTCGGCCAGCCCCAGGCTCTGGCCGAGGGCACGATAGAGGGGTTGTTCGCTGAAGAAGATGCCGCGCTTGCTGGTCCAGCCGTGGTGCTGACCATAGCCCTGGGGATGGTGCAATCCCGGCAGGGGCTGCTGCGGGTATTTGCACAGCGCCGCCAGTTGCCCCAGGGTGAGGTTCAGCTCGTGCAGGCTGTGCACCAGTCGCAGGCTCTGGGCATTGCCGTCAAACACCAGCAGATCCTGGCGAAGGGTTGCCCACTGGGCGCTCGGCAACTGGTCGTGGGCACGGGCGAAGAGGCCGTCCAGCTCCTGGGCAAGCCACTGACTCATCACCTGCTCGCCGAAATGGCCAAACGGCGGGTTGCCGACATCGTGCAACAGGCAGGACATCTCCACCAGATTGATGAAGGCCCCCTCGCACACCACTCCGGCCGGCAGCGCCGCCAGGATGCGGCGACTGATCTGGCGACCGGTCTCCTGCACCTCCAGCGAATGGGTGAGGCGGCTGCGCACCGAGGCTTTCACATCGAGCGGGAAGACCTGGGTCTTCTGCTGCAACCGACGCACCGGCGCCGCCTGCACGATGCGGGTGCGGTCCTGCTCCGTCGCCTCCAGCAGGTCTTCGTCTCCCCAGGGGTGAATGCGCTCGGGGGGGATCAAACGGTCATACATGTCGTGGCTCCTTGCCTGAGGCGTCGTGTCTACGAGAGCAGCCAGCGCCGCAGGCGGGCGATGTCACCCGGGTATTCCCGGCGCAGGGTTTCAATCCAGTCTTCCACGTTCTCCCACCAGGCGGGGTGATCCGGGCTCTGGATAAGCTGGGCCGTCTGCTGCAACCGGCGCAGGCCGATGGAGCCCGCCGCCCCCTTGATCTTGTGGGCCTCCTCCACCACACCGGCCTGATCCCTGGCAATCATGTTGGAGTCGAGTACTGCCATGTAGTCCGGCATCATCTTCTCGAACAGCTCGACGCTGGAGAGCAGCACCGGCTTGCCGACCGTGCTGGCGTAATCGGTGAGGAAGGGCAGATCCAGCAGGGCATCCTGATGGTGGACATCGTCCTGCTCGTCCGCCTCGTCCCCGGCGAGATCCGCAAACAGGTGGCCTATCACCTCCCGCACCGCCTTGGAGCCCAGCGGCTTGTTGATCACATCCTGCATGCCGTGATCCCGGTAGTACTGGCGATCGCCGGTGGCATTGGCGGTGAGCGCCACCATGGGGGGCAGGCTGTCGCCGTAGCGCGCGAGCAGTTGCTCCGCCACATCGAACCCCGTCATATCCGGCAACTGGATGTCGAGCAGGATCAAGTCGAAATCATCCGGGTTGGCCATGGCCAGCGCCTCTGCACCATCCCGCGCCACCTTGACCTGATGGCCGAGCTTGTTCAGCAGAGCGCAGGCCACTGTCACGTTGAGCTCGACGTCCTCCACCAGCAGGATATCGAGGCAGGGCATCTCGGGCTCCGGGGCCGCGGCCTTGGGCTCGACGCAGTCCACCTCCAGCTCGGCGGTGAAGCAGGCGCCTTCGCCCGGGTCGCTGTCCACGTAGAGCTGGCCGCCCATCGCCTGCACCAGCTGACGGGAGACCGCCAGCCCGATGCCGGTGCCGGTGGCGTGCTTCTTGCCCTGCACCTGATAGTACATGGCGAAGATCTTCTCCTGCTGGGCGCGGGGAATGCCCACCCCGGTGTCTTCCACCTCGAAGTGCAGCGCCAGCTTGCCCGGTTCATCAGCGGCGTGGGCGAGACAGCGTATGGTGACGCCCCCTTCATCGGTGAACTTGACCGCATTGCCCACCAGGTTCCACAGCACCTGGCGCAGCCGGGTGCCGTCCGCCATCACGAACTGGGGCATGTCGCCGTCCCGGTCGAAGTGCAGGTAGAGCCCCTTCTGCTCCGCCTGGATGCGCGACAGCGTCTCCAGCTCGTCGAGGAAGGCGGGCAAATCCAGCGGAGCCGGCGCAATCTCCAGCCGACGACGGTCGAGCTTGTCCAGATCGATGATGTCGTTGAAGATGTTGCCGAGCGTCACCGCGCTCAGGTGGATGGTCTTGAGCTGCTGCTGCTGTCTGGCATCGAGGGGCGTATCCATCAGCATCCGGCTCAGTCCGACGATGCCATTGAGCGGGGTGCGCAGCTCGTGGCTGATGGTGGAGATGAAGGTGGTCTTGTCCCGACTCGCCTTCTCCAGCTTGTCCTGGTACTGCTTGCGCTCGGTGATGTCGCGACCAAAGCCGAGCAGGCCGAGCCGCTTGCCGAAGCGGTCGAAGAAGGGCACCTTGCGCAGCTCGAAGTAGGCCTTGCGGCCATCGGGATACTCCAGCCACTGCTCATAGGTGAGCGGCTCGTTCTGGGCGAAGACCTGCTTGTCGGTCTCCACCACCTTGCTGGCGATGTCGTGCTTGTAGACATCGAACGGGGTCAGGCCGATGAGTTCCGCCTCCACCTTGCCGGTGAGCTCCTCCATGGCGCGGTTGCAACCGGAGAACTGCTCGTCCTCGTTGCGGTAATAGACCAGATCGGGGGAGCAGTCGATGAAGGAGCGCAAGAGGGCGGTACGCTCCCCCAGATGCAACTGGGCCTTCTCCCGCTGGAACACTTCGTTTTCGAGATCCTCGATGGCTTGCTGGCGCAGGGCCTCGGCCCGGTTGGTCTCGGCGATCTGGGCGTTGAGCCGGCTGATGTTCTCCTGCAACTGGCTGTTGAGCTCGAGATCCCGCTCGCGCATGTCTTGCAACTTGCGCACCATCCGGGTCAGCCGTTGGCGGGAGTCCTCCAGCTGATCCACCACGATGGAGAGAAAATAGACGGCCCAGGGGGTCACCAGCAGGCCGAAGAAGACAGAGCGCACCAGGTCGACGATGTCCACGGTGCCGCGCAAAAACAGGGTCACCCCCATCTGGATCGAAACGGCCAGCACTATGATGGCGGTGGCCAGGAACATGCTGAAGCGCACCAGTCCCAGCTTGGTCATCAGGTCGACGTAATATTGCGCCCAGGATTTGATCTGCTTCATCTCGTTGTTTTCTCCCCTTTTCTTGCGCAAACAGGATACCAGTACGGCGCCATGAACTCTTGTCCGTCGCGTATTCAATTATTGATTAACGTCACACTCCGGCTGGGGTAGCATGCCTGCCATGCCTCAGTCAGCACCGGTTCCACCGGAATACCGGGGCGCACTGTCACCCTTCTCATTCGTTATGTCAGGAGCATACCCGATGCGAAATCATGTTCTGTTGAGCCTTGGCCTGCTGGTCGCCACCACCGCCCACGCCGATCTGGGGGAGATCCCCCGCCAGACCGGCTGGTCCGGTTTTCTGCTGGGCGGGGTCAATGCCGGCAGCCACAAGTCCAACTTCTATGCCGGTGACGACAGCAACAGCCGTATCGATGATCTGGGCTCCCCCGGCCGCGAAAGCGGTCTGAGCCCGCTGCTCAATGCCGATATCCGCTACACCTTCGCCGATACCCGCACCCAGGTCTTCCTCGGCAACCTCATCCAGGACGCGGTGCGCTTCGACTTTACCCAGCAACTCGGTCTGCGCCAGGAGATGGGTGACAAGGGTATCGTCGCCACCTCCCTGGTGTTCAACCTCATGCCGGTGGAAGTGTGGAGCGATCCCTTCGCCACCGGCGTGGATCGCAGCGCCACCGATCTCACCTCGAAAGGGGTGCGCTTTGCCTGGGACAGGATCTGGGGCAGCAACGTCTACGCCACCCTGACCAGCCGGGAAGTGGAGCTCGACGAGGAGCGCAGTGGCCAGCAATATGACCTGACCCACGGCACCCACTACGCCTCCATGCTGAGCCGCAATGGCAAGGTCCACGACCTGGCACTCTCCTACCAGTACCACTTCGGCGGCGACCAGTTGCTGGAGCCCGCCTTCCTCTACAAGGAGGCCCGCCTGGACGGGAGTGCGGAGAGCTTCAAGAACACCGGTCTGCAGCTGACCTATGCCAAGCGCGCCTCCCAGTGGTCCATCGTGAGCAACCTCTACGCCGGCAAGCGCAAGTATGACGAGGCGAATCCCCTGTTCGGCCAGCGCGCCGATGCCAGCGAGTTCGCCCTCAATGGCACCTTCTTCTGGCACAACCTGTTCGGCATCAAACCCCTTGCCGCCACCTTCACCGCAGCCTACTCCAGCGCCGACTCCGACATCGACTTCTACGATGCCGAGGCGCTTCGCTTCAGTACCGGGCTGCTTTACAACTTCTGACCCGCCCCAAGCAAGAAGGCCACCCCCGGGGTGGCCTCTTCATTTGCACAACCCTCGACCATCAGATGCCGAGGGAATCCAGCAGATCGTCGTGCTCGTTGCTCGCCGGCGCGGCCGCCGGTGCCGGTTTGGCTGACTGCTTGGCCTGGGCGATCAGCTCGTCGGGATCCACCTCCTCCTGCACGCCGCCATCATGGATCCGGATAAACTCCGTCTTGTCCATGGCCAGCTCCAGATAGAAGATGTTGTTGCTGGCGGTGAAGAAGGTCACCCGGCGGGTCTCGGGATTGTCGAGGTTGGTGTCGACGCTCAGCATCACCTGCTTGTTGAGCGCCAGCATCTTGGGCTGGTTCTGGGTGATGTGGGTCTGCAGCTCGCGCCCCACCTTGGTGGTGAAGCTGCCGACGATCTGGTTCATCAGCTCGCCCATGACGTTGCTCACCTCGTCCGAGGTGTGGGAGATGGCGAGATCCTCCTTGGAGAGCCCCATGCTCAGCATGTAGCTCTGGTAGAGCTCCATGGCCGCGGCGGCGGAGAAGTTGATCACCACCAGCCCGGAGAAGCCGCCGTCAAACAGCACGAAACAGCCGATGTCAGGCTTGAGGCAGGTCTTGCTGATCCGCTGCACCATGCCGGAGAAGCGCACCTGGGTCTGGGTCGCCGCACTCAATACGCTCGTCACCGAATTGCACAGGCTCAGCAGTACGTCCTCTGTGGTCAATACGGCATCATCCTCGGATCTTGTCACTATCATGGAACCTTCCTGCTGATCGAAATAATGGGGCTGTCACTCGTGTCGCCCATGTCACCATGCACCGACGCGATACGCTAACAGATTGCGTGATCCCGGTGCCCAAAGCGCGAGCCACCTCTCACTTGACTGGATTATCAGTCAGAAATGGCTGAAATCCATCCAGGGTAGCCAGACGGGTTTGCCAACTGGCAGCCGCCCCTTGCAAGGCCTGCTCCTCATAGGGAATGGCGGGACAGGCACCCCAGATGGGGCCGGGCCAGGCCGCATCCGAGCTGAAGCGGGCCACGTGGTGCAGGTGCAGCTGAGGCACCAGATTGCCGAGGGCCGCCACGTTGATCTTGTCCGGGCCGAGTGCCCGCTCCATCAGGGTGGCGACGGCGCAGGACTCCTGCATCAACTGCTGTTGCTGCTCGGGGGCCAGATGATGGATCTCCCGCAGGTTGGCGACCCGTGGCACCAGAATCAGCCAGGGATACTGGCTGTCTTTGGCCAGCAGGACGCGGCACAGGGGCAGATCCCCCAGTATCCGGGTATCCGCCTGAAGGCGGGGGTGCAATTCAAACATGGGGGCCTCGCTGATCAACATGGGCACATCGGGAATCAAAGATGTGCCCACGTTACTGCAACGGGGAGCAAACTTAAAGGCGCGGCACGGCCCAACCGATGAAGCGCTTGCGAAGCGCGGGGTCCGCCTGCAGGAAAAGCTGTTGCAACTGCCCTTCCAGGGCGCTGGCCGGCACGGAGGAGGCCCGGGGCGTCGCCACGGCGGCCGCAGTCACATCCGCCGCACCGGCGAGCACGGCAGGCCCCTCGCTGCGGTTGTACTCCATCAGCCTGGCATGCCAGTCCATGCCGATCTGCATCCCCTGCACCATCAGCGTATCCTGGCGCACCTCGAGGGGCTGCCCCCCCGCCACCAGGCCCAGGACAGGGGCCCTGGCGTAGCGTTCCATCCCGGCCTCGTCCGCAGGCACGGGAGCCTGCAGGCGCACCGACTGCCCGCGTGCCTCATAGCGAAGCACCTGAGGCTCGGAGCGAACCTGGCGATCGTTGTCGCTGCTGTTGCGACTCGGGATCACCCCCTCGTAGCGCACCAGCAGTTGCTGCTCCCCGTCGGCCAGCACGGCATGCTGCTCGTCCTGCACCTTGCCGGCGCTCACCGCCAGGATCTGGAAATCCCGGGGCACCTCGACCCTGACCTCGGCCTGCACACCGCCGCAGCACAGCAGCGCAACCCCTGCCCAACCCTGATGACGCTTCATTCCCTGACTCTCCTTTCGCGATGAAGGGCGCAGGGTAGCAGCCCCAGATGACAGAAAAATAACGGGATGCAGGCTCACCCCAGCAGATAATGGGGCCGCTCGGCAAACCACTGGGCCAGCACCTGCTTGAACAGCCGGATCTTGCGCGGCACCCGGCGCTGCTGGGCGTGCAGCACATGGATCGGGTGCAGGCCGGTCTGCCACTCCGTCAGCACGGCCACCAGCTCCCCTCGGGCCAGGCTGGCCTCCACCAGCATCAGTGGACACTTGGCAAACCCCATGCCCGCCCGGGCCAGTTGCAGCAGGGTGCTGTAGTGGTTGGCCCGCACTCGCCCCTGCACCAGGATGTGCGCCTCCTCCTCCCCCTGGCGAAAGTGCCACTGCTCCCAGTCCGGGTTGTGGCCCTGCAGCAGGCAGGAGCGCCCCCCCAGCTCATAGGGAGTGGCGGGGATCCCCTCCCGCGCCAGCAGGGCGGGGCTTGCCACCACCACATCCTTGAGCCTGCCGAGCGGCAGGGCCACCAGGTTGTCGGGGATCAGCTCCATGGCCCGCAGGGCAATGTCATTCTCCCCCTGGCTCATGTCGATCATGGCATTGGTGAAGTTGAGCTCGACCTGGACGCCGGGGCAGAGCTCGGCAAAACGGGCGAGCAGTTCGCTCACCATGCGGTCCCCCGTGCTGACCGGGCAGGTGAAGCGCAGGCGGCCGCTGTCCTCCTCGGTCAGGGCGCGGATCCCCTCCTCCGCCTCCCGGGCCAGGGCGAAGATCTCGCCGGCCTGCTGGTGAAGCACCCGCCCCGCCTCGGTCAGGCTGAGTCTGCGGGTCGTGCGCTGGAGCAGCTGGGCATTGAGGGCGGACTCCAGGGCGCTCACATGGCGGCTCAGCATCCCCTTGCTCACCCCCAGGGTATCGGCAGCGGCGGAGAAACTGCCCCGTTGCACCACTTCATAGAAACTGGCCAGGTGGGTGATATCCATCATTAGCACCAATATGGAAACAATGGGTTCATCATAAGCGCTTTTTCTCCCTTTTTATCCCGCTATCATCAACTCATCTCAACCAGGAGCGATAGATATGAAGATTGTGATTGTGGGTGCCTCCGGCACCATTGGCGCCGCCGTCAGCGAACTGCTTGCCCAGGATCACCAGGTGATCCGGGTCGGTCACAGCCAGGGGGATGCCAGAGTGGACATGCGCGACCCCGCCTCCATCAGAGCGCTCTTCGAGCAGGTCGGGTCCTTCGATGCCCTGGTGGTCGCCAGCGGCAGCGTCGCCTTCAATGCCCTGACCGAGATGACGGACGAGCAATGGCAGGTGGGGCTTCAGAGCAAGCTGATGGGCCAGATCAACCTGACCCGGGCCGCCATTGCCCACCTGAGCGACCGTGGCTCCATCACCCTCATCAGCGGCATTCTGAGCGAGGAGCCCATCCACTGGGGGGTGAGCGCCACCACCATCAACGGTGCCATCGAGCACTTCGTGAAAGGGGCCGCCTGCGAGCTGCCAAGGGGCATTCGCATCAACGTGGTGAGCCCCACCGTGCTGGAAGAGTCCATGGGCAAGTATGCCGACTTCTTCCCGGGCTTCGTGCCGGTACCCGCCGCCCGGGTGGCCCAGGCCTACAAGAAATCGGTACTGGGGGTACAGACCGGTCAGATCTTCCGGGTCAATGGCTGAGCGCTCCGGACAACCCAATGAAAACGGGCCCCGTCATGGGGCCCGTTTTGTCATCTGCGTTGCAAACGCCTCCCCTGCCACCGGCAAACGTTTGTGCGCCTGCGGCAAAAAAAGCGGTCGGCCTCAGTCGATCAGGCCGTACTGCTCCCGCAGTACCTCGATGATCTCCTGCTTCGGATTGGCACTGCGTACCAGCGGCTGACCGATGATCATCTCGGCGATCCCCACATAGGTGCGGGAGATATCCATCATCACCTCGGTGGGCAGCTTGTTGTCCCGGGCCAGGGCGAAGCGCTCGGGCATGCGGTTCTTGTTGAGCAGGATGTCCGGATCCGGGAAGTGGTTCAGCAGCCACTGGCGGAAGCCCTCTTTGGACTTCTCGATGATCTCGCCGCCGCGAAGGGCTGCGCCGTCCCAGATGCGGGAGCTGTCGGGGGTGCCCACTTCATCCATGTAGATGAGCTTCTCGCGACCGGCGGCATCGGTCACGTAACCGAACTCGAACTTGGTGTCGACGAAGACCTGATCCAGGGCAGCCAGCGCCTCGCTGATGACGTTGAAGCCCTCTTTGAGCAGCGCCTCGTAGTGGTCGATGTCCGCCGGGGAGCGGAAGCCGAAGGCCTGATGGTGGCGCTCGATGTCGCCGCGGGAGACGTTGACGTCGTCCGCTTCCGGCACGCCATCCAGCCCCTTGAGGATCCCCTTGGTGGACGGGGTGATGAGGATCTCGGGCAGCTTCTGATCCTTCTTGAGCCCTTCCGGCAGGGTGATGCCGCAGAATTCCCGCTCACCATCCTTGTAGGCACGCCACATGGAGCCGGTGATGTACTGGCGGGCAATGGCCTCGATCATCACGGGACGGGCTTTTTGCACGATCCAGACGAAGGGGTGCGGGATGTCCAGGATGTGGCTGTCCGCCAGCCCCTGCTCCTTGAACAGCTTGAACCAGTGGCTGGAGATGGCATTGAGCGCCGCGCCCTTGCCCGGCACGCCGTTCAGACCGTCCACCCCTTGCCAGATGCAGTCGAAAGCCGAGATGCGATCACTGATCACCATGAGGGCCAGGGGCGTATCGGCCGGCACATCATAGCCTTTCTCCCGAATGAGCCGGGCACTGTCTGCCGGGGTCAACCAGTAGACGCTGCGCACTTTGCCGGAATGGACAGGTTTATCGGTACGGATCGGCAAATCGTCGTTCACCGCCAATACTTGATCTGCAAGACTCATGGCTAATAACACTTCCTGTTGTGGGACTAGTTAGGCAGGGGCACCAGACCCCTGTCTGTGGGGGATTCACATCATCAGGTACTCAGGCCCGGGGCAACCGGCTCGGCACGCTGGCCCTGCGGCAACCCGGACATAACAAAACAGGGGCGCGAGGCCCCTGTTTCCATGCTTACTTCGCCCCCTGATCGGCCAAGCCCTTGGCAAAGGCCTCGGACAGGCTGATGTACATCTGGGAGATGACACCGGATGCGACAGGCTTCTTGTCCTTGTCGAACAGGGTGATGGAGGTCTTGCCGCCCGTCATCTCGCCGAGCTGGAAGCGATACTTGTCTTCCTCGAGCTTGAACGGTTCCGCTCCCTTGGCCTTCCAGAACTCGCTGTCCGGCTCGTCGTACTCCACGTCGATCCAGCCCAGGGACTGCTGGGTATCCTTGATGGTGAAACCATAGGCAGGCAGCACCTGATTGAGGCGGCGCCACACCTGGTCAAACGACCCTTCGGCAATCCAGGCGCTCAGCTCGTTGTTGTCCAGACCCAGCTCCAGCCCCATGCCATCGCTGGACTTGTGCTGTTCACGGGCCTTGAGCTGCTTGTCGTAATAGAGGAAGAACTGGTTCAGGGCGCGGGTAGCATAACGCTGAGCGTCCGCCGGCGTCAGCACAGTGCTGGTCTCGCCGTCGATGGTCTCTTCGTGATCCAGCACCCGTACCGACATCTTGATGGCGTGGCGCTGCACATCGTTGCGCAGGGTGAACTGGTAACGCTGACGGATCTTGAAGTCATCGTCATCTTCCGCCCAGCCATCGAGCACCGCGGAGTTGTCAAACCAGCCGGTCTGCAAGACGCCGTCCTGCTGGTCCAGCTTCTCGGTGGTGACCTTGTGTTCGGCCAGGAAGTTCATCAGGAAGGCCCAGGTATCGCGCTCCACGCTCTGGGAAGTGCTGAGGGCATAGAAGGCGACGGTCGGCTCGCTGGCATTGGCCACCACCTGGCTGCCGGGCACCACGGTGAGCAACTGGGCGGGCGGACGCACGTCCACCTTGGCCCCGAGGGCGCCCTCACGGCTGCTCTCGGGCAGGGCCGGAATGTCGAAATTGCTGTTAAAGGCGGGGGTACTCAACCCGGCGGGCACAAGGAAGGCGCGGCCTTCGAGGCGGCTCTCTTCATACTCGAAGCCACGGTTGGCCATTTTGCGTTCCTGGGGTGAGCTGCAGGCAGCCAGCACGGCCACCGTCGCGACACTCAGTACCAGGCGCACTGCATTTCCCTTTCCATTTGCTTTAAACACTCGCCATCAACTCCGCAGTCGTCAGTGCTCGCGCCATCGCCGCTTCCCCCTCGGGGGTGAGATCGGTCAGGGGCAGACGCAAGGTCGCCGTCGCCATCAATCCCAGCCGGGCACAGGCCCATTTCACCGGGATGGGACTCGGTTCACAGAACAGAGTCTGATGCAACGGCATCAATCGATTGTTGATGTCATGAGCCTGCCCGGCATCACCGGCCAGGGCAGCACGACACATGTCGGCCATCTGGGGCGCCGCAATATTGGTGGTGACCGAAATGACACCATCGCCCCCTTGCAGCATAAAATCACATCCGCTGGCGTCATCGCCACTATAAAGCGCGAAATCCGGCCCGCACAGTTCGCGCAGCAGCGGGGTACGGCCAAGATCGCCAGTCGCTTCTTTCAAACCTATGATGCCGGGCACCTTGGCCAGACGGGCCACCGTCTCGGGTTTGAGGTCACAGCAGGTGCGACCGGGCACATTATAGAGAATTTGAGGCAGACCACTAGCCTCGGCGATCGCACAATAGTGACGATAGAGGCCTTCCTGGGTGGGTTTGTTGTAATAGGGGGTAACCGAGAGACCCGCCACCACGCCCATGGTGGCGAAACGCCGGGAAAGGGCGATGGCGTGAGCAGTATTGTTGGAGCCGCAGCCCGCGATGACGGGAATGCGTCCGGCGGCGTACTCCACCGTCTTCTCAACCACGGCGATATGTTCCTGCTCGCTCAGGGTGACCGACTCTCCCGTGGTTCCCACGGCGACGATGGCGCTGGTCCCGGCATCCACATGATATTCCACCAGCGCTGCCAGACTGACCCAATCGATGTCGCCCGAGGGCAGCATGGGGGTAACGAGCGCAACAATACTACCGCGTAACATGGATAATTCTCCCGATTTTCAGGGGCGTAATGGTAAAGCTGCCCCTTTTGAAAAACAAGGGAGGCACGGGACAAGCCGTGTTACCATCCGGCACAAAACGTATGAATGCACGCGCGCGCAAGAGGCCTCCCAGCAGGGTACCGGCACCCGCGGTCAACGCATTCTCAATAATGGACGAGAGACGATTTATGACTCACTACCTGGTCGTAACGGCCATCGGCACGGACAGGCCTGGCATCGTCAATGAGGTGACCCGTCACGTCAGTGGCTGCGGTTGCAACATTGTCGACAGCCGTCTTGGCATCTTCGGCAACGAATTCACCTTCATCATGCTGCTGTCCGGTGACTGGAACAGCCTGATGCAACTGGAAATCAGCCTCCCACTGCGCAGCCAGGAGTGGGATCTCATCACCATGATGAAACGCACCGAGCGCCACCACTCCCTGCAATATGACATCAGCGCCAGCGCAGAGGTGCTGATCCGGGATCAGCCGGGCATCGTAAGTCAGTGCACCCAGTTCTTCAGCGATCACGGCTGGGACATCCAGGCCATGCAGACCATCACCCTGGAACAGCAGCCCTTCAACCTGCTCAAGGCGAACTTTCAGTTGAATCTCTCCAAGCAGGGAGAAGAGCCCGGTTCGAAGACGGCCTTCGCCGATTTCTGTCGTGGACTGGGCGCCGAGTCGTTCGAATTCATCGTCAATCACAAGTACGCCTGACGGCGTTTATCCGAGGAGACCCCATGTCACCACTAGAAGCTGGTACCCAGGCCCCCGATTTCTCCCTCTCCGATCAGGACGGCAATCAGGTTCGCCTCGCCGATCTGCGCGGCAAGAAGGTGCTGATCTATTTCTACCCCAAGGCGATGACCCCGGGTTGCACCACCCAGGCCTGCGGTCTGCGCGACGTCAATAGCGAGCTGGCTGCCCTCAATGTGGTGGTGCTCGGCATCAGCCCGGACAGCGCCAAGCGCCTGAAAAAGTTCGAGGAGCGCGACAACCTCAACTTCCGCCTGCTGGCCGATGAGGATCACGCGGTGGCCGATGCCTTTGGCGTCTGGGGTCCGAAGAAGTTCATGGGCAAGGAGTATGACGGCATTCATCGCCTGAGCTTCCTCATCGATGAAGAGGGCAAGGTTGCCCATCGCTTCGACAAGTTCAAGACCAGCGATCACCATCAGGTGGTGCTCGACCTCGTCAAGGGCTAAGCCACCAGCGGCATTGTTGCAGGGCTCGCCATGGCGGGCCCTCCTCGTTTCACCACGGCATCAGCCCCCACTCTCTGGCGGCTCACCAGGGCGCCTCTTACCCCTTTTTCTCGCCAACCTCCCCTCTCAGATCAAAAAATTCATCCTGGATATGGGTTAACGTGACCCCAGATTCATTTTCCAGCGAGACAGCCCATGAACATGAGCCACACCGAACGCCTGATCCTGAGCAACCAGTACGAGATCCTGGCCAAACTCAATCCGGAAAAGGCGGCGTTTTACCAGCGTGCCAGCACCATCGTCGAGCGCGGCTACTGCCTGCAGATCCTCGAGCTGGAGAAGAGCTTCGGCCACCTGGATCTCGCCACCTGCCAGGAGGTGCTGGACACTCTGGAACTGCACCATGCACTGGCCATCTCCTGGGGCAACCTGGATGCCAGCGCCCGGGCCGATGTCAACGAGAGCCGCCTTGCCTTCAACGGCTACAGCCGCAGCCAGGAGCGGGAACTGGCGGATTACGTCTGCTTCCTGCTGGAAGTGGACAAGCGCTTCCCCGAACTGCCCTGCCCCTGCGATGAGCTCTCCAGCGACATCGCCATGCGGGACAAGTACCAGCGCATGCTGGCGGTCTGGCGTCAGTGCCCCCGTCAGTACAAGCTATCCATCCAGGAGATCAGCAAAGTGCTGGCCGCCTGAATGTGAAAAAGGCGCCTGAGGGCGCCTTTGTCGTCAGTCTGACTTCGGAAAGTCATTCGTAGAGGAAGGATTTGTCTAGCTGCTTGAAGGCGGCGTTGAGGGTATCGGCCAGCTCTTCGTAGCGGGGACGCGCCACCAGCTGACGTTGACCGCCTTGCTCGTTCATCTTGCCGTTTATCTCCCGATACCAGGTGGCGAGGGAGGGGGGTAGCCGGGTATCGGCGCGCTGGCCGAGCCAGTAGTACCCTTGTAGCGGCAGGCTGAGCAGGAAGAGCACGGACGCCATCACGGAGGGCCAGTAATGAAGCTCGCCAAACTGGAACTGCACCATGACGCTGAGCACCGCCAGTGCCGGGATCACCTTGAGGGCGAATTCGGTGGCCTTGATCACCCGATTCTCCGGGAACATGGAATTAAGCTCGGGACGGCGCGGCCAAAGAGTCATATAATGACGGCCTTGCTGTAATTTAGTTCCAAAAATGTTCATGCTCATGCTACCTCCGAGCTCTTTTCGAACGCATTAACGGCAAAACCTCGACAATATTTGAGAGGCAATAACAAAGGTTGAGGATGACTTTGTTATTTTTCAACAATCAGGTTATCCTTTGTACGCCCATTTTTACGCTGGGGCACGGCCACTGACCAGTCAGGGACGTCTGAATATCGGGTCTTGTATCACTATACAAGGGGCAAGCAACAGATTGCCAACCCTCATAAGGATAAGTTGATAGTTTTTGGACGCACCGCGTCCGGCGCATCCTCCAACCCAACCCAATCTGCGATAGGATTTATTCATGAGTAAGCTGGTTCTTGTTCTTAACTGTGGCAGCTCGTCCCTGAAGTTTGCTGTCATTGACGCAATCACCGGTGATGACCTGCTGTCCGGCCTGGCCGAATGCTTCAACCTCGACGACGCCCGCATCAAGTGGAAGCTGAACGGCGAGAAAGGCAACGCTGATCTGGGTGCCGGTGCCGCTCACCAGGAAGCGCTGGACTTCATCGTTCACAAGATCCTGCCGCTCAACCCGGAACTGTCCAAGAACCTGATCGCCATCGGCCACCGCGTGGTACACGGCGGCGAGCGTTTCACCTCCTCCGTTCGCATCTGTGATGACGTCATTGCCGGCATCGAAGCCGCCATTCCTTACGCACCGCTGCACAACCCGGCTCACCTGATCGGTATCCGTGCCGCCCTGAAGGTCTTCCCGGAGCTGGCCGAGAAGAACGTGGCCGTGTTCGACACCGCCTTCCACCAGACCATGCCGGAAGAAGCCTTCCTGTACGCCCTGCCGTACAAGCTCTACAAGGAGAACGGCATCCGTCGCTACGGCGCCCACGGCACCAGCCACTACTACATCAGCCTGGAGGCCGCCAAGCAGCTGAACAAGCCGGTGGAAGAGCTGAACATCATCAACTGCCACCTGGGCAACGGCGGCTCCGTCTGCGCCATCAAGAACGGCCAGTCCGTCGACACCTCCATGGGCCTGACCCCTCTGGAAGGCCTGGTGATGGGTACCCGTTCCGGTGACATCGATCCGGCCATCATCTTCTTCCTGCACGACAAGCTGGGCATGAGCGTTGCCGAGATCAACACCATGCTGACCAAGGAATCCGGCCTGCAGGGTCTGACCGAAGTCACCTCCGACTGCCGTTTCGTTGAAGACAACTACGACAGCAAGGAAGAAGCCAAGCGCGCCATGGACGTGTACTGCTACCGTCTGGCCAAGTACATCGGTGCCTACGCCGCCGCCATGGACGGTCGTCTGGATGCCGTGGTCTTCACCGGCGGCATCGGCGAGAACTCCGCCCCGATCCGTGAGATCACCCTGAACAAGCTGGGCCTGCTGGGCTTTGACGTCGACCACGACGCCAACCTGAAGGCTCGCTTCGGCAAGGGCGGCGAGATCACCAAGGCTGGTTCCACCAAGGCCCTGGTTATCCCGACCAACGAAGAGTGGGTCATCGCCCACGACGCGCTGGAACTGGTCGGCGCATAAATTAGCTGTAGAGCAAGGCCGCCCCAGGGCGGCCTTTTCCTGATCCCAAAAAATGAACAAGGGGTAATAAGTGGCACGCACTATTATGCTCATCCCGGTCGGCACTGGTGTCGGCGTAACCTCCGTGAGTCTTGGCGTCGTTCGCGCCATGGAACGTCACGGTGTCAATGTCAGCTTCTTCAAACCGGTCGCCCAGCCGCGTCCGGGTGAAACCGGTACCGAGCGCTCCACCGCCGTGATCCGCGCCGCTGCCAACATCAATCCGCCCGAGCCGTTTGCCCTCTCCTACGCCGAGAACATGATCACCTCCAGCAACACCGACATCCTGCTGGAAGAGATCGTGGCCCGCTTCGAAGAGCACGTGAAGAGCAGCGGCGCCGAAGTGGTGGTGATCGAGGGCCTGGTTCCGACCGACAAGCAACCCTTTGCCAACAAGCTGAACTACGACGTCGCCAAGGCGCTGGACGCCGACATGGTGTTCGTGACCCATCCGGGCAACGACTCCAGCCAGAAGCTCAAAGAGCGCATCGAGCTGGCCTGCTCCAACTTCGGTGGCGTCAACAACCCGCGCATCGTGGGCTGCGTCATCAACAAGGTGGGTGCCCCGGTTGACGAGCACGGCGTGACCCGTCCCGACCTGACCGAGATGTTCGAAGCGCACCACCACGGCGCCGATACCGGCCACAACCTGGAAGTGCTGCAGGTCTTCGGCAAGAGTCCGCTGCGCATCCTCGGCTGCATTCCCTGGAACACCCAGCTGATCGCACCGCGCGCCAAGGATCTCGCCAAGCACCTGGCCGCCAAGATCATCAACAAGGGTGAGCTGGAAAGCCGCCGCCTGCAGACCGTGACCTTCTGCGCCCGCTCCATCCACAACATGATCGAGCACTTCCGTCCGGGCAGCCTGCTGGTGACTTCCGGCGACCGCTCCGACGTCATCGTCTCCGCCTGCCTCTCCGCCATGAACGGCGTCAAGCTGGGTGCCCTGCTGCTGACCGGCAACTACCACCCGGAACCGCAGGTGATGGCCCTGTGCCAACAGGCCATGGCCACCGGTCTGCCGATCATGATCACCGGCACCAACACCTGGCAGACCGCCGTCAGCCTGCAGAACTTCAACGTCGACATCCCGGAAGATGACCGCGAGCGTATCGAGCTGGTGCAGGACTACGTTGCTGGTCACATCGACAAGCACTGGATCGAGTCTCTCTCCGCCAAGTCCACCCGTTCCCGTCGCCTGAGCCCGCCGGCTTTCCGCTACCAGCTGACCGAACTGGCCCGTCAGGCCAACAAGCGCGTCGTGCTGCCGGAAGGGGAAGAGCCGCGGACCATCAAGGCTGCCGCTATCTGTGCCGAGCGTGGCATAGCCCGTCCGGTCCTGCTGGGCAACCCGGAAGAGATCCGTCGTGTTGCCGAACAGCAGGGCGTGGTACTGACCGACCGCGTCGAGATCATCGATCCGGTTGCCGTACGCGAGCGCTATGTGGCTCGTCTGGTCGAGCTGCGCAAGAACAAGGGCATGACCGAAGTGGTTGCCCGCGAGCAGCTGGAAGACAACGTGGTACTGGGTACCATGATGCTGGAGCGCAACGAGGTCGACGGTCTGGTATCCGGCGCCGTGCACACCACGGCCAACACCATCCGTCCGCCGATGCAGATCATCAAGACCGCCCCGGGCTCTTCCCTGATCTCCTCCATCTTCTTCATGCTGCTGCCGGATCAGGTGCTGGTCTACGGTGACTGCGCCATCAACCCGGATCCCACCGCCGAGCAACTGGCCGAGATCGCCATCCAGTCCGCCGACTCCGCTGCCGCCTTCGGCATCGAGCCGCGCGTGGCCATGATCTCCTACTCCACCGGCACCTCCGGCGCCGGCGCCGATGTAGAGAAAGTGCGTGAAGCCACCGAGCTGGCCAAGGCCAAGCGTCCCGACCTCATCATCGACGGCCCGCTGCAGTACGATGCGGCCATCATGGAGAACGTCGCCAAGTCCAAGGCACCGAACTCCCCGGTTGCCGGCAAGGCCACCGTGTTCGT
This sequence comes from Aeromonas sp. MaB10011B, assembly GCF_017939325.1. Lineage (NCBI taxonomy): Bacteria > Pseudomonadati > Pseudomonadota > Gammaproteobacteria > Aeromonadales > Aeromonadaceae > Aeromonas > Aeromonas sp. MaB10011B. Next base: position 51,210 of record NZ_JAGKRK010000018.1, read on the forward strand.
CTTCCCGGATCTCAATACCGGCAACACCACCTACAAGGCGGTACAGCGCTCCGCCGAGCTGGTCTCTATCGGCCCCATGCTGCAAGGCATGCGCAAGCCGGTCAACGACCTCTCCCGTGGCGCCCTGGTGGACGACATCGTCTACACCATCGCCCTGACCGGCATCCAGGCAGCCCAGGCTGAGTAATCGACCCGCAGTCCGATGCAATGAAAAACCCGCCGAGAGGCGGGTTTTTTTATGGTTCGCGCCCAGAAATGTTGATCCGCAAGATCAGGTCGGGATCCCGTCCGGATCCACGGACAGATCCGCGTTCCGCCCTTGGCAAGGCACGAGGGATAAGCAAACGCTCACACCCTCGCCAGGGGATTGCACAAATGCGATCCAGCCAGGATCAAATTGAAATATCCCTTTAAGATCATGCGACTAACGCCAGACACACCGCTAATCTACAGAGTTTTCCACAGCTTTTGTGGATAGTTTACCGATCATTTGAAAGAAAATGACAGGTGAAGACCCTCCCTTCCCCCTTCTCTTTCACCCCCTCGATAACCTCCTGATGCTGTGGCCAGCATCCCTACCGGCCCCCCCACTTGCCCGCAACGCTGCCAGACACGAAAAAGGGCTCCGAAGAGCCCTTGAACAGCTATTTTCACATCCGGCCACATCAGGGACGCAGGGATTTGTCCGCCCGGGAGATGCCACAGACACCGGAGCGCACCACTTCGATGATCTCGTTGGTCTGGGCAGCCGTCTTGATGAAGGCGTCCAGCTTTTCGCTGGTCCCGACGAGCTGCACCGTGTAGAGCTCGGGGGTGACGTCGACGATCTGGCCACGGAAGATGTCCGCCAGCCGCTTCAGTTCGTCACGTGCACCACCGGCGGCGCGCGCCTTGACCAGCGCGATCTCCCGCTCGATGTGCTCACCCTCGCTCAGGTCACACACCTTGAGCACGTCCACCAGCTTGTGCAGCTGCTTCTGGATCTGCTCCAGCACCCGCTCATCCCCCATGGTGACGATGGTCATGCGGGACAGAGTGGGATCCTCGGTGGGGGCCACCGTCAGGGTCTCGATGTTGTAGCCGCGCTGGGAGAAGAGGCCTACCACACGGCTCAGGGCGCCGGATTCGTTCTCCAGCAGAACGGAAATTATATGTCTCATCAGGTTCTCTCCGTCTTGCTCAGCCACATCTCGTCCATGGCACCAAATTTGATCTGCATCGGATAGACGTGCTCGTCCGGATCGACCGAGATGTCCATGAACACCAGTCTGTCCTTCATGGCAAAGGCCTTCTCCATGGCGCTCTCCAGCTCCGCCGGATCGCTCACCGCAATGCCGACGTGGCCATAGGCTTCCGCCAGCTTGACGAAGTCAGGCAGGGATTCCATGTAGGAGTGGCTGTGACGGCCACCGTAGAACATCTTCTGCCACTGCTTGACCATGCCCAGCGCACGGTTGTTGATGGAGATGATCTTGATGGGCACCCCGTACTGCATGCAGGTGGAGAGCTCCTGGATGTTCATCTGCACCGAGCCGTCGCCGGTGACGCAGCAGACCACCGCATCCGGGTTGGCAAACTGGGCGCCCATGGCGGCGGGAATGCCAAAGCCCATGGTGCCGAGACCACCTGAGTTGATCCACTGACGTGGTTTGGCAAACGGGTAGTAGAGGGCGGCAAACATCTGATGCTGGCCCACGTCGGAGGCGACGAACGCCTCCCCCTTGGTCACCTTGTAGAGAGTCTCGATGACCTGCTGCGGCTTGATCAGGGTGGGATGGGTTTCGTAGGCCAGGCAGTTGCGGGAGCGCCACTGGCCGATCTGGCTCCACCAGTCCGCCAATACCTGCTTGTCGTTGTCGAAACCACACTCGCGAATCACTTCCAGCATCTGCTCCAGCACGGTTTCCACCGAGCCGACGATGGGCACATGAGCCTGCACCGTCTTGGAGATGGAGGTGGGATCGATGTCGATGTGGACTATGGTGGCATTCGGGCAGAACTTGGCCACGTTGTTGGTCACGCGGTCATCGAAGCGGGCACCCACGGCGAAGATGAGATCCGCGTTGTGCATGCTCTTGTTCGCTTCGAAGGTGCCGTGCATGCCGAGCATGCCGATGAACTGCGGATGGGTGCCGGAGAAGGCGCCCAGTCCCATGAGCGTGGTGGTCACCGGCAGGTTCAGCAGCTCCGCCAGCTTGGTCACCAGGTGATCCGCATTGGCGTTGATGGCGCCGCCACCCACGTACATGACCGGGCGGCTCGCCTCGGTCAGCAGCTTGGCAGCCCGCTTGATCTGGCCCTTGTGTCCCGCCTTGGTCGGATTGTAGGAGCGCAGGGAAACGGACTCGGGATACTGATAGGGGAACTTCTCTTTCGGATTCTGCACGTCTTTAGGCAGATCCACCACCACGGGCCCCGGGCGGCCACTGGCGGCAATGTAATAGGCCTTCTTGATGGCCTCGGGAATGTCGCTGGCTTTCTTGCACAGGAAGCTGTGCTTCACCACCGGGCGGGAGATGCCGATCATGTCGGTCTCCTGGAACGCATCCTCCCCGATCATGCTGGTCGGCACCTGGCCGGACAGGATCACCAGGGGAATGGAATCCATGTAGGCGGTTGCGATCCCCGTGATGCAGTTGGTGGCGCCGGGACCCGAGGTCACCAGCACAGTGCCCACCTTGCCGGTGGAGCGGGCGTAACCGTCCGCCATGTGCACTGCGGCCTGCTCGTGCCGCACCAGGACATGCTCCATCTTGCCGTTTTCGAAGAGAGCGTCATAGATGTCGAGCACTGAGCCACCAGGGTAGCCGAAAACGTGTTCCACTCCCTGATCTTCCAGCGCTCTAACCACCATCTGGGCGCCTGATAACATCTCCATGATAAAGCCCTCCAGGCTTTGCTCCGTTAAGCGAAAGCTATCGACAGTCCGCTGCTTCCCGGCAGCGCCGATCCGAGTCTTGTTGTTGTCTGCAGGCAGATCAGGCGAGTTCGGAGCCGTCGATAGTAGAAAAATAGGGGTTTTCCATCATTCACCCGAAAAGCGGGTGAAAAACCAACTTAACCCGCCCGTGAACGCTTGTCCACGGCTTTGTCTGGCCATAACAGTCATAAATTTCAAACAGCTATTAACATTCAGTGACTTGGCCACCAGACGGGCAACAAAGAGGGGCCCTGGGGGGAACAACCAGCGGATCATGCTGCCCGCGTCGGTCAGGAACAAAATAAACGGCCCACCCCGAGGGGGTGGGCCGTCAAAAACTGGCTGGTTTCACTGCTCGTCTTCGGGTTCTGCCAGCCAGATCTGCTGATCCGGATCCGTCTCTTCGCAGACCGAGATGCTGACACCCATGTCGAGCAGCTCATGCAGGGTGAGATTGTCTGCCAGGGTCATGGTGTCGCCGTTTTCATTGGTAAAGCGCATGGTGTCCGTCCTCTCCGTGGTGGGATCGACTCAGTTTAGTCAAAGGCGCTGAGTTGGGATAACCAGGGACGCTCCTGGCCGGTACGGCTGGCAAGCTCCCCCAGGCTGTCACACACCTCCTCCGGAAAGAGAGTCCTGCCCCAGAGGCGGCGGGAGAGCGCCCCCACCTCCTCCCCGGCACCGGCCAGCAACCAGTCGGCCAGCTCTCCTGCCACATCGGGATAGCGTACTCTGCCAGGAGAAGGGGCCTCCAGCCAGCTTCGCACCGCATTGGCATCCAGGCTGTCCATCAACTGGGCCAGCCCCATCAGTTCCAGGGTCCTGCCGTTGGTCAACTGCTCGAACTGGCCACCCAGGGGTTTGACCAGCAGCTTCTTGCCGAGGGAGAGCGCCTCGGAGGCAAGCTCGAATCCCGCATTGCTGATGACCCCGCGACAACCGGCCAGCGCCAGCTTGAACCCCTCTCTTGCCTGAGGTTCAAAGCGGATGTTGCGCCACTCGCTGCGCTTGCGCACCTCGGGATGGAAGCAGATGAACGACTGCGGGCTGAAACGCGACAACAGGGCCGCGATCGTCTCTGTCTGCTCGAATGGCAGATAGACCAGGACCTGCTGGTTGTCCGGCACCGGCTCGAGGGGATCGACGATGGGAGGCAGCAGGGGCTGGCCGAAATGGAACCAGTGCAGTCCCAGGGACTGGCGTACCGGCGCAAAATGGCGCATCAGCTGGCGGTTGAAGCCGCTCTCTCCCCAGCGCGGAATGGGCCAGTCGAAGCTCGCCTGATGGCTGATGGTGAGGCTGGGTTTGCCCCAGCGGCGAGCAGCATGGGCACTGAGCGGCTCGAAGTCGCTGATGACCAGATCGTACTCGCGACAATCGAGGGTACGCAGATCTTGCCAGAAACGCAGGGGAGAGAGTCCCTTGAGGGTACGCCAGCCCGAGATGCGCCCCTGATGGCTGGCGAAAGTGATACCGGGGAAGGTGCGATAATCCCCGAACTCCCCCATTTCGAAGTAGCCGTCGGCGGCGCGCCCACTGAACAGATAATCCACCGCCACGCCCCTGCTCTTCAATGCGCGCGCCAGGGTCCGGCTGCGACTGATATGGCCGTTGCCGGTCCCCTGAACGCCGAACAGTATCCTCATCCCTGGCTCCAACCCAGCGCCCAGAGGGCGCAACCACCACCAAGCAGCGCCCCGGCCACCAGATCGCTCAGATAATGCACCCCGAGCAGCAGGCGGGACGCCCCCACCAGCGCGGCCCAGACAAACAGCAGCGGTGCCCAGAGCGAGAAACTGGCGGCCAGTACGGTCGCCATCAGAAAGGCGGCCGCGGTATGGCCCGAGGGCAGGCTGTAACGATCCGACGGGGTGATGAAGACAGGCAGCCCTGCCGGGCGCTGGCGTTTGAGGGCATTCTTGAGCAGCAGGTAGAGCGGCAACTCGAGGGCAAACGCCCAGAGCGCCACCCTGACCGCCTCCTGCCCGGCGCTCCCCTGCCACCAGAGCAGGCAGGCCGCCACGGCATAGAGGGGGCCGTCACCGGTACGGGAGACAAGCCGGCTTATCCTGGCCTGCGGCTGATTGTAGGGGTGGAGCAGGCAGACACGGCACACCCGCAGGTCCCATTGCTGGATCTTGTTCATCACGGCCCTCCTTTGCATCCTGAGTGCAGACTAGGAGGGCGGCATGACACTTCGTTGACGCCCAGATAACAGATTGATGAAAAAAAGGGCCCAGGGGCCCTTTTTCATCCGTCATCCCGAAAAAGTCAGTTCAGGGCACCGCGCAGGCCGTTTTCCATCAGGCGGCAGTTGTGGGCGGCGAGGCGGCTCATGAAGTGCTCATCCACCGTCAGGCCAAACACCTGCTCGTAGAGATCCTTCATCACGAAAGGCTGCCACATCATGCTGAGGAAGGAGATCTTCAGCATCTCGGGGTCCAGGTTGTCCGCCAGCTGGCCGTTGGAGCGCATGGATTCGAGCAGGGCATCGAACTGGGGAAGTTGGCGATCCAGCAGGCGGCTCAGCACAAAATCACGCCCCGGGCTCTTTTCAGTGGACAATGCGCTGGAGATGGCGGAGGTCAGCTCGCTGTTGGGCGCCATCACCTGATAGTAGGTATTGAGCAGATCGGTCAGGCTGCGGTTGCTGCTCTCGTCGTGCCAGGCTTGCTCGAGGGGCTCGGCCACATCCCCCAGCACCGCCTTGTAGAGGCCTTCCTTGCTGCCGAAGTAGTAGTGGATCATCGCCAGATTGGAGCCTGCCAGCTCGGCAATCTCGCGGGTCGTCACCTTGCTGTAGGGGGTGTTGAGAAAACGTTCGCGTGCGGCGGCAAGCAGCTTGTCACGAATGTCGGAACGTCCGACTGGACGGCCAGGTCTGCGTTTTTCCATGGAATACCTCAGATAATTCAGCAAGGGCTGATAAGTCGATCTGATTGTGCGGGTGATCGAGTACAGCAGGAATGACCAGATAATCAGGCATGAACCGAATATGGGACAAGAGAATTTGCACTCCTTTACAATCCGATTAAATAAACCAGTGGATTGAACCTGTCCATTCCGGTTGACACAGCATAAAAATCTCGTTATTGGTAGTAGCGTTATCGACTGGAAGGATTGAGACATCATGCGTATTGCCGCTCCGCTACTACTGCTCTCCCTAATCGCGACTCCTCGCGCGGGATCCTTGTAGCCGGGCTAAGGCATAGCCGGAATTTACAGAAACCCGTGCACCCCGCACGGGTTTTTTTATGCCATGCAGGATGCACGCAGCGAACTTAGGAAGAGGGAAGTCACATGTCAGATCGGGTCATCATATTCGACACCACCTTGCGTGATGGTGAGCAGGCGCTGTCGGCCAGCTTGACGGTCAAGGAGAAGCTGCAGATCGCCCAGGCGCTGGAGCGGCTCGGTGTCGATATCATGGAAGTGGGTTTCCCCGTCTCCTCCCCCGGCGATTTTCAATCGGTTCAGACCATCGCCCGTCACATCAAGAACAGCCGGGTCTGCGCCCTGGCTCGCGCCCTGCAAAAAGACATCGATGCCGCCGGCGAAGCCTTGAAAGTGGCAGAGGCATTTCGCATCCATACCTTCATCTCCACCTCCTCCATCCACGTGGAGAGCAAGCTGAAAAAGAGCTTCGAAGACGTGCTGGAGATGGGGGTCGGCGCCATCAAGCACGCCTTGCGCTACACCGATGACGTGGAGTTCTCCTGCGAGGATGCGGGCCGCACCCCGATAGACAACCTGTGCCGCATGGTGGAAGCCGCCATCAAGGCCGGCGCCCGCACCATCAACATTCCTGACACCGTGGGCTACACGGTGCCGACCGAATTCTCCGGCATCATCCACACCCTGTTCAACCGGGTACCCAACATCGACAAGGCCATCATCTCGGTGCACTGCCACGACGATCTGGGCCTCTCGGTGGCCAACTCCATCAGTGCCGTGCAGATGGGGGCCCGCCAGATCGAGTGCACCATCAACGGCATCGGCGAGCGTGCTGGCAACTGCTCTCTGGAAGAGGTGGCGATGATCCTGAAAACCCGCGCCGACCTGCTCGGGGTACACACCAACATCCGCCACAGCGAGATCCACCGCACCAGCACCCTCGTCAGTCAAATCTGCAACATGCCGGTGCAGCCCAACAAGGCCATCGTCGGCGCCAACGCCTTCTCCCACAGCTCAGGCATCCATCAGGATGGCGTGCTCAAGGCGAAGAACACCTATGAAATCATCACCCCCGAGAGCATCGGTCTCACCCAGAACAACCTCAACATGACCTCCCGCTCCGGCCGCCACGTCATCAAGCACCGGATGGAGAGCATGGGCTACGCCGAGAGCAGCTACGACCTCGACGATCTCTACGCCAAGTTCCTCACCCTGGCCGACAAGAAGGGCCAGGTGTTCGACTACGACCTGGAGGCCCTCGCCTTCTTCAGCCAGATCCACGAGGAGCCCGAGCACTTCAAGCTGGAGTACCTTGGCGTGCAGAGCGGCAGCTCGGTGCTCGCCACCGCCTCGGTCAAACTCAAGGTAGGCCAGGATCTGGTGTGCGAGGCCGCCACCGGCAACGGCCCGGTGGATGCGGTCTACCAGTGCATCAACCGCATCACCGGCTACGAGATCCGCATCGACAAATACGAACTCAAGGGCAAGGGCGAGGGCAAGAACGCCCTCGGCCAGGTGGACATCGTCGCCGAATACAAGGGGCGCAAGTTCCACGGCATGGGGCTGGCCACCGACATCATCGAATCCTCGGCCCAGGCCCTGGTCCACGTGATCAACAGCATCTGGCGCGCGGACCAGGTGGCCGAGCAGATGGAGCGCAACCACACCATCAAATCGGAAACCGTCTGAGCCCGCCGCCGGACAAGATGACAGCATGACATGGGGAGGACCGGGGCCTGGGCAGTGGTCCGGACCGGCCTCCCGGATGAAACGGAATCACACTATCAAGACGGAGAGAGTATGAGCAGTTATCGGATCGCAGTATTGCCGGGTGACGGCATTGGCCCGGAAGTGATGGCAGAGGCCATCAAGGTACTGGAAAAGGTGCAGACCAAATTCGGCTTCTCCCTCGACTATGACCGTCACGACGTCGGCGGCATCGCCATCGATAACCACGGCACACCGCTGCCCCAGAGCACGATCAAAGGCTGCGAAGCGGCCGATGCGGTGCTGTTCGGGTCGGTGGGTGGCCCCAAGTGGGAGCACCTGCCGCCCAACGATCAGCCGGAGCGCGGTGCCCTGCTGCCCCTGCGTGCCCACTTCAAACTGTTCTGCAACCTGCGCCCGGCCCGCATCTACACCGGTCTGGAGCAGTTCTCCCCGCTGCGTGCCGACATCTCCGATCGCGGCTTCGACATCGCCTGCGTGCGCGAGCTGACCGGCGGCATCTATTTCGGCCAGCCCAAGGGGCGTGAAGGGGAAGGCGCTACCGAGAAGGCCTTCGACACCGAGGTGTACCACCGCTTCGAGATCGAGCGCATCGCCAAGATAGCGTTTGAATCGGCCCGGGTGCGCAAGTCCAGGGTCACCTCCATCGACAAGGCCAACGTGCTCGCCTCCTCCATCCTGTGGCGCGAGGTGGTGACCGAGGTCGCCAAGTCCTACCCGGACGTGGCCCTGAACCACATGTACATCGACAACGCCACCATGCAGCTCATCAAGGATCCGTCCCAGTTCGACGTGCTGCTCTGCTCCAACCTGTTCGGTGACATCCTCTCCGACGAGTGCGCCATGATCACCGGCTCCATGGGCCTGCTCCCCTCCGCCAGCCTCAACGAATCCGGCTTCGGTCTGTTCGAGCCGGCCGGTGGCTCGGCCCCGGATATCGCCGGCAAGGGGATTGCGAATCCCATCGCCCAGATCCTCTCCGCCGCCCTGATGCTGCGTTACAGTCTCGGCCAGGAAGCCGCCGCCCAGGCCATAGAGCAGGCCGTGGCCCAGACCCTGGCAGAAGGCTATTTCACCGCCGACCTGCATCAGGCCAGTGCCACGCACCCGGTGCAGAGCACGGCCGACATGGGCAGCCAGATCGCCGCGCGCATCTGATCCCACGGCATCGATAACAAGGAAACCGAGCAATGTCCAAGACCCTCTATCAGAAAGTGTTCGACGCCCACGTGGTCCGGGAAGTGGAAGGGGAAACCCCTCTCATCTACATCGACCGTCACCTGGTGCATGAAGTGACCAGCCCCCAGGCATTCGACGGCCTGCGCGCCATGAACCGCCAGCTGCGTCGCCCGGATCTGACCTGGGCCACCATGGATCACAACGTCTCCACCACCACCAAGGACATCGCCGCCTCCGGCGAGATGGCCCGCATCCAGATGGAGACGCTCGCCGCCAACTGCAAGGCGTTCGGGGTTCGTCTCTATGACTTGAACCACAAGTACCAGGGTATCGTCCACGTGATGGGCCCCGAGCTCGGCATCACATTGCCCGGCACCACCATCGTCTGCGGTGACTCCCACACCGCCACCCACGGCGCCTTCGGCTCGCTCGCATTCGGTATCGGCACCTCCGAAGTGGAACACGTGATGGCCACCCAGACCCTGAAACAGGGCCGTGCCAGGACCATGCGTATCTCTGTCAACGGCAAGCTGGCCGCAGGCATCAGCGCCAAAGACGTGGTGCTCGCCATCATCGGCAAGGTGGGTCATGCAGGCGGGACCGGCTACGTGGTGGAGTTCGCCGGTGAAGCCATCGAGGGGCTCACCATGGAAGGGCGCATGACGGTGTGCAACATGGCCATCGAGCTCGGCGCCAAAGCGGGCATGATTGCCCCCGACCAGACCACCATCGACTACATCCGTGGCAAGGAGTTCGCTCCCAAGGGGGAGGCGCTGGAACAGGCCATCGCCTACTGGCTGACCCTCAAGAGCGACGAAGGTGCCCACTTCGACGCCGAAGTGGTGCTCGACGCCGCCGACATCGCCCCGCAAGTGACCTGGGGCACCAACCCGGGCCAGGTGATTGCCGTCAATGAGCCCATCCCTGCACCGGAATCCTTCGCCGATCCGGTGGAGCAGCAGTCCGCCCGCAAGGCCCTCGCCTACATGGACCTGCAACCGGGCCAGAAGCTCTCCGACGTGGCCATCGACAAGGTGTTCATCGGTTCGTGCACCAACAGCCGCATCGAGGATCTGCGCGCTGCCGCCGCCATCGCCCGCGGCCGCAAGGTCGCCGCAGGGGTACAGGCCCTGGTGGTGCCGGGCTCCGAGCAGGTGAAGGCCCAGGCCGAGGCCGAGGGGCTGGACAAGATCTTCATCGAGGCAGGCTTTGAGTGGCGTTTGCCCGGCTGCTCCATGTGTCTGGCCATGAACAACGACCGGCTGCAACCGGGGGAGCGCTGCGCCTCCACCAGCAACCGCAACTTCGAGGGGCGTCAGGGTCGTGCCGGTCGCACCCACCTGGTGAGCCCGGCCATGGCCGCCGCCGCCGCCGTCACCGGCCGCTTCGCCGACATTCGTGCACTGTAAGAGGGAACGTACATGACAGGTTTCAAACAGCATAAAGGGATCGTCGTTCCCCTCGACAGCGCCAACGTCGACACCGACGCCATCATTCCCAAGCAGTTCCTGCAGAAGGTGAACCGCATCGGCTTTGGCAAGCACCTGTTCCACGACTGGCGCTTCCTGGACGATGCAGGCCAGCAGCCGAACCCGGCGTTCGTACTGAACCAGCCCCGCTACGCGGGGGCCAGCATCCTGTTGGCGCGGGAGAACTTCGGCTGCGGCTCGAGTCGCGAGCACGCCCCCTGGGCGCTGGCGGACTACGGCTTCAAGACCCTGATCGCTCCGAGCTTTGCCGACATCTTCTACGGCAACGCCATCAACAACGGCATGGTGCCGGTTCGTCTGAAAGAGGAGGAGGTCGACGCCCTGTTCCAGCTGGTCGCCGCCCAGCCGGGTATCGAGATCGAAGTGGATCTGGAGGCCAACCAGGTGCGTGCAGGCAGCCTCACGTTCGGCTTCGAAATCGACGAGTTCCGTCGCTACTGTCTGCTCAACGGGCTGGATGCCATCGGTCTGACCCTGCAGCACGAGGCCGCCATCAGCGCCTTCGAGGCGAAGCAGCCAAGCTGGATTTGACGAGCCTGTGACAAGAACGCGAGTAGAATCAACAGGGAGCCAAGGCTCCCTGTTTTATTGTCGGGTCGCTGTACAAAGCCCGCCACCTCTGCATGTCCGACAGGAGACACCCATGTCCGCAAGGGGCGCCCTTTCATTGCTCTGCCTGCTGCTCAGCCTCCCGGCCCTGGGCGGGCAGACCTCTTTCACCAACAGTGGCGGTCAGCTCAACGTCGGCTGGCAGGACAGGGAGGGCAAGGCGCAGCAGCTCAGCTACCGGCTGGAGGCGGGCAAGCTGCCCCCTCTCATCGCTTACCGTCCGGCCAGGATGCAGGAAGACGTACTGCAAAGCCTGCTGCAACAGGCCCCCCTGGCGTTCCCCGAGGTGCAGTTCTCCCTCGTTCGCCCCGCCATGAGCCTCAGCATCAAGAGCCGCAACGCCGACAAGGCGCGGGAAGCCTCCCAATGGGTCAAGCCCGAGCAGGCCAAACTGGAGGCTGCCTGGCTCACGCAGCACTACTTCCAGCCCTTCACTACCCCCGACGGCGCTCCCGCCATCAAGCAGGATCATGTGCGCATCGCCCTGGAGAGCCGGGACGAACTGGCCCCGTTGATGGAGCAGCTCAAGCAGGAAGGGGCCACCGAGACCGAGGCGCGCCAGAAGACGGTGGCCCACATGCTCGACTTCATCCAGGCCATCCCCTATCAACTGCTCGACAGCCAGTCGGGCCGCTCTGGCAAGGGGTTTCTGAGCCCGCGCCAGGTGCTGGAGCAGAACCGGGGGGATTGCGACAGCAAGGTGACCCTGATGGCCGCCCTGCTGGCCCAGGGGTATCCCGATCTCAAGCAGGCCATGGTGTTCGTGCCGGGACACGCCCTGCTGGGGGTGGCCTTGCCAGCCAAACCGGGGGAAGCCACCTTGAGCCGGGCGGGGGAGACCTACCTCCTGATGGAGCCGACCGGCCCGGCCCAGCTGCCCATGGGCCAGCTCGCGCCCACCAGCAAGACGCTGGTCGACAGCGGCCAGTTGAGCGTACAACCGGTGCAGGATGAGGGGAAATGAGACAGGCCAGCCCATGGCTGGCCTGTCTCGAGGAGGACGGGCGCCCGGGTCTCAGGTGAGGGAGAGAAACTCCAGCGCCAGCAGGAGACCGTCTTCTTCCTCCAGCACCCGCACGATGCGAGCCTGGGCCTCGAAGGGAGGCAGAAGATTGCTGCTGGTCGCCAGGCTCACCCGGATGGGCTGGGCCAGATCGAACGCGTGCTTGTTCACCTCGACGCCCATGCCGTTGGCGCTGAGATCCCGGCAGACCCCCTCCAGCACCTGCTGATGCTGGAACAGGGTGACGGGGGCATTGATGACCATGCGCTGGAAGGCACGTCTTTCCTTGGTGCTGGTGATCACTGGGGACTTCCTCCTTGGTGGTGGCTCGCACGATGCGGCCCGTGAAACATAGTGCTGGCCTCCCCCCAGGAACGCCAATACAATGCGATGCGTTGCTCAAACGGGGTGCGGTTTACCGCTGAGATTATACCCGTGAACCTGATCCAGATAATGCTGGCGGAGGAATTTGAGGCATGGCGCGCGTTTTTTGTGCCCTCATCCGCCGGCGCTCACCACACGCGAGGTGCCATTGATGAGCACCCCGATACCCACAGGAGTGCCATTGATGAAGACCCTGCTGCTGATCGCCACCAGCCTGCTCTCTGCCCAGGCGTTTGCCGCCGACACCCTCACCGTCTACACCTACGGCTCCTTCGCCGCCGAATGGGGGCCGGGCCCCAAGATCAAGCAGGCCTTCGAGAAGGAGTGCGGCTGCACCCTCAATCTGGTACCCCTCGAGGATGGCGTCGCCATCCTCAACCGGCTGCGGCTGGAAGGCCAGCACAGCAAGGCCGACATGGTGCTGGGGCTGGACGATGCCCTCATCAGCGAGGCCAAACAGAGCGGCCTGTTCGCCCCCCATTCCACCAGGCTCGATGACCTCAAGGTGCCGGGTGGCTGGCAGGATGACACCTTTGTCCCCTATGACTACGGCTACTTCGCCTTCGTCTATGACAGCAACAAGCTCAAGCAGCCCCCCAAGAGCCTGAAGGAGCTGGTGGCGCGCCCCGATATCAAGGTGATCTATCAGGATCCCCGCACCTCCACCCCGGGTCAGGGGCTGATGCTCTGGATGAAGTCGGTCTACGGTGATGAGGCCCCTGCCGCCTGGGCCACGCTTGCCAAAAAGACGGTCACCGTCACCAAGGGGTGGTCAGAGGCCTACGGCATGTTCCTCGACGGCGAGGCGGACATGGTGCTCTCCTACACCACCTCCCCCGCCTATCACCTGATCGCCGAAAACAAGCCCCAGTACCGGGCGGCCGCGTTCGAGGAGGGTCACTACCGCCAGGTGGAAGTGGCGGCCAAGCTCAAGGGCGCCACACAGGGCAAACTGGCTGACCAGTTCCTGCAATTCATGGTGAGCCCCGCCTTCCAGAACGAGATCCCCGGCGGCAACTGGATGTATCCGGTGACAGACGTGGCGCTGCCCAAGGGGTTCGAACAGATGATCAGCGTAGCTAAGCCCCTCACCTTCAGCTCTGACGAGGTGGCCGCCAACCGCAAGGGGTGGATCCGCGAATGGCTGCAAGCCGTCACCCAGTGAGTTCAGGTCGTCGTTCCCTCTGGTGGCTGCCCGGCAGTGCAGCCACCCTGGTCATCCTGCTGCTCTCCATTGGGCCGCTGGTCGCCCTGTTGTGGCAGGCGGGGGCCCTCTCCCCCCGCGCCCTGCTAGGCGATCCCTACCTGCGCCACGTGCTGGGTTTCAGCCTCTGGCAGGCACTGCTCTCCACCCTGCTGAGCCTGGGGCTTGCCATCCCGGTGGCCAGAGCCCTGGCGCGACGCCGTTTCACCGGACGCCGCCTGCTGCTCAAGCTATTCGGCCTCTCCCTGGTGTTGCCGGTCATCATCGCCATCTTCGGCATGGTGGCGGTGCACGGTCGTCAGGGCTGGCTGCCGCAACTGCTGCACGGCCTGGGCCTGGATCCCGGCAACTATCTCTACGGCCTGTTCGGCATCCTGCTGGCCCATGTCTTCTTCAACATGCCGCTGGCCGCCCGCCTCATCCTGCAGAGCATAGAGAGCATCCCCGAGTCCTCCTGGCGCCTCGCCAGCCAGCTCGGCATGCGCTCCTCCCACATCTTCCGGCTGCTGGAGTGGCCGCTCATCCGCGGCATCTTGCCGGGGCTCGCCAGCCTCATCTTCATGCTCTGCTTCACCAGCTTCACCACAGTGCTGGCGCTCGGGGGCGGCCCCAAGTCCACCACACTGGAGGTGGCTGTCTACCAGGCGCTGCGCTTTGACTTCGATCTCGCCACCGCTGGCGGGCTCGCCCTGGTGCAACTGCTGCTGACCCTGGCCCTGCTCCTGCTGCAACACAAGCTGCAGACCACCCCGGCCAGTCGCCTCACCAGCCGTCGCCCCTGCCTGCGTCCCGACAGACACCAGAAGGGCAGCGCTCTGGTGGATGGCCTGGCCCTGACCATGGGGCTCGCCATCTTCCTGCCGCCCCTGCTGGCCATCGTGGTCGCCGGGTTCAACCCCGGTCTGCTGGCGGCGCTCGGCTCACCCCGGCTGTGGCAGGCAGGGGGGCAGTCCCTGGGCATAGCCCTGGCGGCGGGCTCCCTGGCCACTTTGCTCGGCGCCGGGCTGCTGCTCACCAGCCGGCATCTGAGGGTGCGGGATCGCAAACGGCGGGCCGCCGCCCTGTGGGAGGCCAGCGGCTCCATGATCCTGATGATCCCGGCGGTGGTGCTCTCCACCGGCCTCTTCATCCTGTTCATGCCCTTCACCGACGTCTTTGCCCTGGGCCCCTGGCTGGTGGTGCTAGTCAACGCGCTGATGGCGCTGCCCTATGTGCTGCGCACCCTCTCGGCCCCCATGCAACTGGTGGTGCGCCAGTACGATAGGCTGGCGGACAGCCTGGGGGTGCGCGGCCTGCATCGCCTGCGCCTGGTGGAGTGGCCCCTGCTGCGCCGTCCGCTGGCCCTGGCCATGGCGCTCTCGATGATATTGTCCCTCGGGGATCTCGGGGCCATCGCCATGTTCGGCAGCCAGACCCTCACTACCCTGCCCTGGCTGCTCTATCAGCAGCTCGGCAGCTACCGGCTGACCGAGGCGGCCGCCACCGCCCTGCTGCTGCTCACCCTCTGCTTCTCCCTGTTCTGGCTGGTGGAGCGGGGACTGGGAGGCAGGCATGTGGATCACTGATCCCCGGCGGCATTGCCGCCTCCCCGCCCCCAGGATCCGGCCGGGCACGTCCCTGGAGCGCCCCTTGTGGCAGTCACTCACGCTGCCTTTCATCAATTTTTCTTACTTGTTGTTCTATAAAACGACATTCAGGAGCCAAACATGCTGGTAATTGAGGAACTGGTCACCAGTTATCCCGACTGGCAGGTGACCTTCAGTGCGACCTTGCCCAAGGGGGAGATCACCGCCCTCATCGGTCCGAGCGGCGCCGGCAAGTCCACCCTGCTCGGCATGATCGCGGGCTTCGTGCCGGTGGAGTCGGGCACCCTCACCTTCGACGGCCAGGATCTGCTGTCACTGGGCCCCGCCGAGCGCCCGGTCACCACCCTGTTCCAGGATCACAACCTCTTCCTGCACCTGTCGGTGTTCGACAACATCGCCATCGGCCTGCATCCCGGCCTGCGCTTGAATCCGGCCCAGAAAAGGCAGGTGCAGGAGGCCGCTGACAAGGTGGGCCTGGGGGAGATGCTGACGCGCCTGCCGGAGCAGCTCTCCGGCGGCCAGCAGCAGCGGGTGGGGCTGGCCCGCGCCCTGGTGCGGGGCAGGCCGCTGCTGCTGCTGGACGAGCCCTTCTCGGCCCTCGATCCGGCCCTGCGGCGGGAGATGTTGGCGGAGGTCGCCCGCCTCGCCTGCGAGCAGGGCATCACCGTGCTGATGGTCTCTCACAACCCGGAGGATGCCCAGCTCATCGCCGATCAGGTGCTCTTCATCGACGCGGGGCGCATCGCCTTGCAGGGCAAGCCGGATATCCTGCACAGCAGCGATCACCCGGGGCTGCTGCGCTACCTGGGCCGCGCTCTGTCGCCACAGTGAAGGGCTGACAAGCTGATGGTCTCTCCCTGTCGTTCCCAGGACGATGCCCAGCTCATCGCCGATCAGGTGCTCTTCATCGACGCAGGACCCATCGCCTTGCAGGGCAAGCCGGATATCCTGCACAGCAGCGATCACCCGGGGCTGCTGCGCTACCTGGGCCGACCGAGAGAGGCATGAGATAGGCGGGATCAAAAAAGGGGAAGCCGTCCGGCTTCCCCTTTCTCATGCAGAGATCCCGTCAAATCAGAGATTTTCCTCGGCGAACGAAGCCAGCCGGCTGCGCACCACCCCGTTCAGGAAGATGTTGGCACTGCCGTCGAAGTCCTTGAACCGCTCGACGATGTAAGTCAGACCCGAGGTCACCGGGCTCAGGTAGTTGGAGTCTATTTGAGCCAGGTTGCCGGAGCAGACGATCTTGGTCCCCTCCCCGCAGCGGGTGATGATGGTCTTGATCTGGGACGCGGTCAGGTTCTGGCACTCGTCCAGCAGCACGAAGGTGTTCTGGATGCTGCGCCCGCGCATGAAGTTGACCGATTTGAACTGGATGTTGGCCTTCTCCATGATGTAGCTGAGGGACCCGCTCATGTTCTCGTCCTGCTTGTGCAGCACCTCCAGAGTGTCGGTGACCGCCGCCAGCCAGGGCATCATCTTCTCTTCTTCGGTGCCGGGCAGGAAGCCGATGCTCTCGGCAATTTCCGGGGTATTGCGGGTGACGATCACCTTCTCGTAGATCCCCTTCTCGATCACCAGCTCCAGCGCCGCCGCCATGGCGAGCAGGGTCTTGCCGCAGCCCGCCGGGCCGGTCAGGATCACCAGGTCGATGTGCGGATCCAGCAGGGCATCCAGCGCCATGCCCTGATACACGTTCTTGGGATGCACCCCCCAGGCCTTGCGGGACATCAGCCGCTCGCGGCCGAGATCTTTCAGGCGGATCTTGTTGCCGTCGTGGCTCAGCACCCGCGCGGCAAAGAAGTTCTCCTCGTCCAGCAGGTACTGGTTGACGTGGACTCCCTCCAGCAGGTTGGCATCGATGACGTGGACCGTATCGCGGCCATGGGTTTCGCTGTCGCACTCACCGACCCGCTCCCAGAAGCTGCCGGGCACCACCTGGAAGCCCTTGGCGAGCAGGCGGATGTCGTCGATGAGCTGGTCGCTGCGGTAATCCTCCACATGGGCAAGACCTGCTCCCTTGGCCTTGAGGCGCATGTTGATGTCTTTGGTGACCAGCACCACCTGACGCTTCATCTCGTGCTTTTGCAGGTAGAGGGCGGCGTTGATGATGCGGTTGTCCGCCTCCTTGTCGGTGAACACCTCGGCATCCTGGGGCAGATGGTGGTCGCTGAAGATGGAGATACGGCCGCTCGCCTCGCCGGCCAGCGCCACCCCTTGCACTATCTGCTCCGGAGTCGCATCGCGGAACACATCTTCCAGGGCACGGATGGCGATGCGGGCATCACGGCTGACGTCTTTCTGGCGATCCTTGATGTTGTCGAGCTCTTCGAGCACCGTCATGGGGATGAGCACGTCGTGCTCTTTGAAGGAGTAGATGGCGAGGGGTTCGTGAAGCAGAACGTTGGTATCCAGGATAAACAGCTTTCGGTCCGTGTTGTCCATAAGCATCCTCCTTGGCACTGAAGGTGCCACGTGTGTGAATCTCAGATGTCATTGAAACCACACGGCCGTGACAGTTTTATTACCCCCAACGCTACGCCCGAATTTACCGGTGCGCAACAAATCGCTGCCATCATGGGCGTCGTTCGAACATAAAATCAGCAACGAAAAGGCCGGCATGTCGCCGGCCTTTGGTGGCAATCAGCCCCTCAACCGCACTTGGAATCCCCGCAGTTGAGACAGGTCATGCAGCCATCCTTTTGCACCAGCGCCTTGGTGTGGCACTTGTAGCAGAGCGCGGCACTGGGTGGGAAACCGCTGCCCGCCGGCTGCTCTTCTGCCTGCAATTGCGCCTGCTTCTCGGCCAGGAACGCCTGCTGGTGCTCGTCCAGCCCGGGTACCTTGAGCATGCCGATCTCGGTGAGATGGGTTTCGATCACGTTGCCAATTTCGGCGATGAGCGAAGGCACGTACTTGCCCTTGTTCCAGTACCCCCCCTTGGGATCGAACACGGAGCGCAACTCCTCCACCAGAAAGGTGACGTCCCCTCCCTTGCGAAACACCGCCGAGATGATGCGGGTCAGCGCCACTATCCACTGATAGTGCTCCAGACTCTTGGAGTTGATGAAGATCTCGAACGGGCGCCGGGTCTCGTGCACCGTGCCCTCGTTGAGAATGATGTCGTTGATGGTGATGAACAGCGAGTGCTCGGAGACATGCTCCGGCGTCTTCAACTTGTAGGTGGTACCCATCAACCGTTCCGGGCGCAGCACGGTTTCATGCATGTGCACCACGTCATCCTGGGGCGCCGGCGCATCTTGCGGCTCATCCCGGGTTTTTACCTTGTAGGCGACGATTTTTCTGTCGATCTTCTTGACCATGTCTCGTCCTCAGAACTTGCCGTAATAGCCTTCTTTCAAGGCGTCATAGAGGTTGGCGGCGGTGTGCAGCTCGCCATCGTATTCGATCTCCTCGTTCCCCTTCGCCGTGATGACGGTGCCATCTTCCAGGGTAAACTCGTAACTGGTGTTCTCCAGATCCTTCTCCTTCACCAGCACGCCCTGGAAGGCGGCCGGGTTGAAGCGGAAGGTGGTACAGCCCTTGAGGCCGGAGTCCGAGGCATAGAGGTAGATATCCTTGAACTGCTCGAACGGAAAATCGGTCGGCACGTTGGCGGTCTTGGAGATGGAGGAGTCAATCCAGCGCTGGGCCGCCGCCTGGATATCCACGTGCCCGGTCGGCGTGATGTCGTCCGCGGTGATGAAGTAATCCGGCAGGCGGCTACCCTCCTCCTCGGCATAGGGCATGGCGGCCGGGTTCACCAGCTCGCGATAGGCCAGCAGCTCGAAGGAGTAGACATCCACGCTCTCCTTGCTCTTCTTGCCCGGTTTGATGACATTGCGGCTGTAGTGGTGGGCAAAGCTCGGCTCGATGCCGTTGCTGGCGTTGTTGGCGAGCGACAGAGAGATGGTACCGGTCGGCGCTATGCTGCTGTGGTGGGTGAAGCGTCCGCCCACCTCGGCCAGCTCGGCCACCAGAGCGGGATCCACTTCGGCCACCTGCTGCATATAGCGGCTGTAGCGGGCATGCAACACCTTGCCCTTCACCTTGTCGCCGAGCTTGATGCCATCTGCCGCCATTTCGGGACGCAGACGCAGCATCTTGCCGGTGACTTCGAACTCCTGCTCCATGATGGGGGCGGGCCCCTTCTCCTTCGCCAGACGCAGAGACTCCTGCCAGCCGGTCATCGCCAGCTCCTGGGAGACCTGTTCGGTGAAGGCGACGGAGGCCGCAGAGCCGTACTTGATGCGCAGCATGGTGAGGGTCGAGCCCAGCCCCAGGAAGCCCATACCGTGGCGACGCTTGGCGGTGATCTCCTCGCGCTGCTTGGCCAGCGGCAGCTGGTTTATCTCCACCACGTTGTCGAGCATGCGGGTGAAGATGGCCACCACCTTGCGAAACGCTGGCCAGTCGAAGGCGGCCTGCTCGGTGAAAGGATCGCGCACGAAGGTGGTCAGGTTGACCGAGCCCAGCAGACAGGCCCCATAGGGCGGCAGAGGCTGTTCACCGCAGGGGTTGGTGGCACGGATCTCTTCGCAGAACCAGTTGTTGTTCATCTGGTTCACCTTGTCGATCAGGATGAAACCGGGCTCCGCATAGTCGTAGGTAGAGGTCATGATGACGTTCCACAGCTTGCGCGCGGGCAGGGTCTTGTAGACCTTGCAGGCCACCTGGCCCAGCTCGTTGATCACCACACCCTCCTTGTTGGGCCAGTCCGCCCAGACCACCCTCGCTGGGTCATCCAGCGCGATGCCATCCTGCTCCACCTCCTTGGCGGTGTAGGGGAAGATCAGTTGCCAGGGTGCATCCTCTTTCACCGCACTGACGAACTCTTCGGTGATGAGCAGGGAGAGGTTGAATTGACGCAGGCGACCATCCTCCCGCTTGGCCTGGATGAACTCGATGACATCGGGGTGACGGATATCCATGGTGCCCATCTGGGCGCCACGACGGCCACCGGCAGAGGAGACGGTAAAGCACATCTTGTCGTAGATATCCATGAAGGAGAGCGGCCCGGAGGTATAGGCCCCCGCTCCCGAAACGAAGGCTCCGCGCGGTCGCAGGGTCGAGAAGTCGTAACCGATGCCGCAACCCGCCTTCAGGGTCAGCCCCGCCTCGTGCACCTTGCCGAGGATATCGTCCATCGAATCCTCGATGGTGCCGGAGACGGTGCAGTTGATGGTGGAGGTCGCCGGCTTGTGCTCAAACGCCCCGGCGTTGGAGGTGATACGGCCCGCCGGAATGGCACCATTGCGCAGGGCCCACAGGAAGGGTTCATACCAGGTGTCGGGTTCGCGCTCCTGCGCAGCCAGCGCGCGAGCGACACGCTGGTAGGTCTCGTCGATGGAGCCGTCGATGGGTGCGCCATCCTTGCTCTTGAGACGATACTTGCTGTCCCAGATCTCGAGAGACGTCTCCTGCAGAGGGATCTGGCGGCTGGCGGTGACGCCCTCCTGTACCGGAATGGATTTAGCCATGGTCAATCAACCTCCTGTGAATGGGGTAATATCGTGACAAAAATACTACCAGTAGTGAATTTAAGAACTCAAAGCACAATATATTGTGCTTTATCCGTCATAAGGGCGCCGATTCTATCCTAAAAAAATGCCCCGGCCAGCAGATTTCTGGGCCAGGGCATTTAACCGGTTCAATTTCCGAGAGATTTAAAGCGAGAGACTATCTCAGGGTTTCTTGACGTATACGCTCGGAGTCTCACCCGCCATATTCAGATAGAACTCATAGACGCCATCCGCCTCGGGCGAGAACTTCATGTCCTCATACTTGGAGCACGGGTTGACCGGTACAGGTTCCCCGCCGAGCACGGCAACGCCATCGCTCGGGCTCTTGTAACCGAAGTTGGTGCCACAACTCCAGCCGGAGTCGGCAAACTTGAACTTGTAAGGAGCCCACTCTTTCTTGAGCGTCCCCTTGGCCATGTAGAGCTTGTCGGCAACCTTGACGACCTTGCTTTCGTCGGTGGCCATCCAGTCGTTCATCTCACCACGCAGGTAGATGGACTTGCCACCGAAGTCACTGTTGTCCGCCGCCGCCTGCTCTGCACCACCATTGGATGCGCAACCGCCTAATACCAGGGTTCCCGCCGCCAGCATCATCGTTACTGTTCTTTTGAACATGTGTCCATTCCTCAAATTATTGTGATTCCTTGGTCCATCGATGTGGACCCGGGAATTAAACCAGAGCAGGCATGACAAGAAAGGTAG